>JXSN01000013.1 GCA_001276605.1 Achromatium sp. WMS2 | reverse complement strand
AATCTTTTGAAACTAGGGGTGCGTTACATCCTATGCATGCTGCGAAAACTTTTAAGGAAACCTTGGGTGAGCAGATAGAGACTTCGGGTACAGAGATGGCCAAATTGGCTTTACAATTAGTCCATAATAAAACTACTCCTTCTAATGTAAAATCATCAGATGATGACGACTAATACCATGATTAGAAGGATAATAACTGTGGCAATCGGTGGAAACCAAACCCACCATGAGGTTGTAAAAAATATACTGATGATGTTGGGCCAAAATTTGTAATCTAACATGGATTTTTTCATTGTTTTCCCTACTTTACATAATATTAGAACCAGATAAACCGCCTAAGTAGCTGCGCGGTATATTAACCAAATAATGGTAATAGTGGTCTGTGACTTTCCAACTAACATTTAAATATTTCTTAATATTCTTTAGTATCAACAGTGAGCTAACCCTAAAATGCGTGTGCTTGTGGTTAAAACCTCATCTTTAGGCGATATTGTACACACCATGCCCGCAATTACCGATATGCTGGCGCATGTACCAGCCATAACTTGCGATTGGTTGGTGGAAGAAAGCTTTGCCAGGCTTCCCACATTACATCCGGCACTAAACCGCATAATTTCCGTAGCTTTAAGACGCTGGCGCCACGCCCCCTTATCTGTACATACTATCCAAGAAATTAAGAATTTTGTAAAGACATTAAATGCTAATAATTATGATTACATCATTGACTTCCAAGGTCTGGCAAAAAGTGCTATTTTGGCATATATAGCCCGTGGAGTTAGGGTGGGTTTGGATCAATATTCAGCGCGTGAAGGATGGGTTAGTTTTAGTTACCATCGTCAAATAGCTGTTTCTAAACAATTACATGCCATACAACGCAATCGGTTATTAGCGGCAGAAGCCCTAGCTTATCCATGCCCTAAAACTTCACCTGATTATGGTTTGCAAGTTACGCCAATTGTAGATGCACGCCCATATTTAGTATTTATACCTTTCACTAGTTGGCCTAGTAAACATTGGCAATTGCATAATTGGGTAGAACTTATTAAGTTAGCACATCAACATGATTATGCAACTAAAATAGTTTGTTATAATGAAGCTGAAAGGAAGCTGGCTAGCACTATGTTGGAGTTAGCCAATGCTGGAGGGTCATTGTTATCTCAATTAGATTTGGTAGCTGTGGCTAACTGGTTAGCCAGTGCTGCTGGGATAGTAGGAGTTGATACTGGGGTTATGCACTTAGGTGCGGCGTTCGCAGTTCCTACTGTGGCTCTATACGGGGCCACGTCGAACCAGTTAACTGGTATTTTGGGCCTTAGACGCCTTAATCTGACGTCTAGTGCAGATTGCGCACCCTGTCATCAAAGATATTGCAGAAAAATAGGATCTAACGGTAACAGAACCGAGTTAGGTTGTCCAGCCATGGTAACACCGCATCAGGTATGGGCAAGCCTCAGCTATATTTTACAGTTAAATGCTATCAAAACTTTACCTTAACCTGGATGTTCAAAGGCACTAAACGTAGGGTAATCAAGACTTGACCATCCCACTCCAGTAGGTGCGACTAGTATGGCGTAATTGCACGTGACTGCTAGTTCCCACATCCCGGCGCGGAAACGCCGCCCAGGGCGCTCCTCGCCCCACATCCCTTCTCACATAGGGAAAACTTTCGAACCCTTACAACTAACAAGCTTGTTAAATATAAAACGCTTGTATATCAATATTATAAGAAACTAATCGCCTCAACACAAGCCGAAAGCGACGAGTTAGAGGCAACCAGGCCCCACCAAACGCCAAAGCTTTTCTAATCCCCACTCGCAAGTTCCCAAGTATTCTCATACTCCAGGGTGGGAACGCGGTCGGGTATATGCCGGCATCTCCTCACCACAGCAGCCAACGCCACCTACATTCACAAATTGCCACATAATCCCAATACCGGATAAGCACCTATGCAAACTAGACAGCCTATACGGTAAGTATACTACAGTCTAAAAACCCTGATTATTTTAAGATATCCCTCAATGTTTTAGCTGTAATGTTAGTCCAAAAAGTTCCTTCCCCAGAATGCAAAATATCAATCTGCGTATTCGGGTTAAAATTGATAGCAAATTCCCACATAGTGTAAGCTTTAGGATCTCCAAAAATCGCAGCATTCAAGGTCAGACCATGCGCCCTCTCACCCTCGACCATAGTAACCACATCAGCCTTAGCCTCACCCAAAATACGGTCCTGATCAGCACGCACCACCGCAGTTTGCTTCTGGATTTCAGCCACCTGCTTACGCATCTTAGCTTCAATTTCAGCCACTTGTTTCTCCTGATCAGCATGAATTTCCGCCTTCAGCTTCTCAGTTTCCTGAGCCACCTGTTCACGACGCTGAGCAATTAAACTAGTCTCAGTATTCAACTCCGCCAATTTACGGGCCGTATTTTGCTTTTCCTTATTAGTAAGATTTTGTTCAGAGGCAATACTAGCCTGCTGGATGGGATTTAGAATATCCTGTGGAACATTCACATGTCGAATTAAGGCATTATGGATCTTAATATGCTTAGTATCCAAGGTTTTAGCCAAGGTTGCGGTGAGATCCTTCTGAAATTGCTCACGCCCCGCCCCCACAATAAAATCCTTGGCACGATAGGCGGACCCTTTCAGGCGCGAGACCGATAAAATCTGAGGCATGATAATGTTATCGACCACAGCAGGTAAATCACCATAATTTTTATAAATCCAAGCAATATGTTCTGGTAATAATTCAAATTCTACCGTCATATCCAAACTGATCTCAAAACCATCGCGCGACGGAAACTCTACCACTTGGTAAAGATCCAACACCGCAGCCGTATCACCTGGCCCAAGACTTGGCTTAGACGCTACCTGGGGCATGGATCGAGTTTTGGCTTCTGGGTGTTGATAAATACCACCTTCACTAACCTGTTGCGGTTGTTGACTATCCTGTTGAGTATAGCTCAAAGGTAGGCTACGACTAGCCATGTACGATCTACGCTTTTCCTGTTGCGCACTCAGGGCACGTTGTGATAATTCCAAACCTGATTGAACCGTAATATTAGCCTTGGTGATGACTTTACCACCTTTATCCCCTAATAAAGAAACCTGATTAACTCCTATTTCCAAGATATCCACGCGTAACTCTTTGGGATTTATGTAATACAACCCAGGTTGCAATACATCCTTACGTACTCCTTTGGTTCCAAAACCAGCAAATTCATCGGGCGGTGCCTGAGTTCCAGATAGACCGGTTACTACTCCAACATACCCAATGGGAATACTAATTACATCAACCAGCGTTACCTCGTAGCCATAGGGATTAAGTCGATAAGTACCAGGCCCCAACACCTGGCGCCATATGCCTTTTTGACCTACCTCAGCTAAAAATTCACCTTCAGGTAACGAATTACCAACCTTAGATACGACAATTCCCACCTTACCAGCTGGTACATCTAAGTTTTTAGCTAGCTCCCAATCGTAAAAAAAGGGATTAAGAAAATGCCGCCCTTCACCCAAAACGGCCTCTTGAATTCCCTGTTGCCCCGGAGCAGCTAATATCTGTCCGGGTGGCAGTTGAAATCCTACTTTAGCGGTAACAATTGCCATATACCCAGGCGGTACATAAAACCGAAACGTTACCCACCAAACCAAAAAAGTACACAAGCATGCTACTACAATTCCAGTAAAGATGCGAAATTTCATGGAGTTGGTTCTCCGTTGTTAGGTAACAATGGCCAAAGTAAGCTGCCTAATCCTTGGGTGTCATCGCTTGATAAAATAGAGCGGATATTTGGCCCCAGCTTCCGATATAGTTCTAAACGGGCCAAATCCAGACCACTACCTAGTGCTTGGGTCTTAGTTTTTAACACAGATGCTGTCGCCAAATTACTAAAACGGATCGCATCGCGCTCACCTGTTGCCTTAGCACGCATAGCCTCAGCCTGGAAAACAGCGGCATCTTTATCCAACATTGATACTTGCAACTCGCGCTGGGCCGCAGTTATTTTCACCGCTAAATCCTGCTCCGCTGCAATTAAGGCTAGTATTCTTGCGGTTTCAGCCTCCACGCGTGCTTTATTCTGTTCAGCCAGCATCTCTTGACGCGCTAACTCAGCTTGTGAGCGGGCTTGCTCAATTTGTTGTTCAAACTTACGAGCATTTTGCACTGCAACCTCACGGTCGCGGATAATACTCGCAATGGCATCGGGCGGGACTATATTGCGAATTAACACGGAGCGAATATTTACCCCCCAGCTTTCTGTTTGTTTACGCAAATGAGCCTCTAGGGCATCTTGAAACTGCTGCCGGGTCTCGCCAACTATAAAATTTATAGCGGGGTGCTTGCTACCTTCGATGCGACTAAATCCCCTAGCACGTGGCAAAATGATCTTTTTAAGCACGTCTTCCATATCCCCAATACGGTGGGTAAGTAAAGCTGCTTTATCCCGAGCAATATTAAATTCGATAGTGCCTTCAACCCTTACGGTAAAACCATCTTGGGTAAAAAAGCTAATGGCATCATCATTGCTCATTTCAAAGCGCTGACTTTGCAAAGTTATGGGAACTACAGTTACCAGATAGGGATTTAGGTAGTAGGTTCCAGAATCTAATACTTCTGGGATTATGCCTTTCATTCCCTTATGCACTAAAAATAAATTTTTCTCGCGGTCTTTTAGGTTATCCGTCGTCAATACGCCCTTACCTACCAGGGATGTCACTACCCCCACCGAACCCGGTGGAATAGTAGTTGCATCAAAGGTTTCCACAGAATATGCGTATGGATTTATGCGATATTTTCCGGGACGTAAGATGTCGGCTACTATACCTTTTTGACCACTATCCGCAATAATTTGACCCGGTTTAGGGTTACTACCGTATAGGCGCGTTTGCACACCTAGACGTCCCGCAGGAATATCTGTAATATCATGCTCTTCCCAATCCCAAAAGTAAGGATTACGGAAATAGCGTCCCTCAGATAGTACTTCAAGCTGAATTCCCTTTTGCTCAGGTTGCAGAGCCAATATCTCTCCCGTTGGTAAATCTTTACCAGTTTTAGCAATTAATACGGCAATTTTTCCAGCATTTAATTCTATTCTGCAAAAAAACCATATAAAGAAGATAATGAACACGGGTACTATTACAAAGACGCTCCCTAGGAACATGCGTTTTATGCTATCATCAGAAATATTTGTAGATGCCATCATACTGTTACCTAGTAGTTTAAACAGCGGCAGCAGCAGCCGTTTGGTTAAATTTAAAACTTTGATTAATATCCATTTTAATACCGAATAAGTGAATTTTAGCATTTTTCCAAAAATTGTGAACATCCAAAATATTATCTTAGCTAGTGCTAAAATAACAAATCCAAAAACTAGCAAATACAAAAAATTGGCCACGGAAAACTGAATGAAATTTTGTGTCATGGATTGTATTAGTACGTGTTGACATATAGTGTTATTATCATTAGGTTCTCGTGGGAACGCAGGAGCGTCCCCGGCAGTGTTCCCACGCTGGAGTATGGGAGTGATCAAGTTTTGTTGTTGTATTATACCGGTGAGTAGAAACAAGCATAATGGTGTAAGTTGGGCAGCAAGAGGCCTCTGCCCGGCTAATTTGACTGATACATAGTGTAGCCGTATGATAGGTAATTACGAAAATACACACGTCAACACGCCTCAGTTAGCCATACCGACGTTCAAATTCGGTCATAAATTCAATCAGGGAAATTACCCCTTCTAGTGGCATAGCATTGTATATGCTAGCTCGCATGCCACCTACTGAACGGTGACCTTTAAGTGCAATTAAACCATGTTGTTGAGCTTGTTCTAGAAACAAGTTGTCCAGATTGGGTACGGTAATGGTAAATGGTACATTCATCCAAGAGCGACAATTTTTAGCTACGGAGTTTTTATAAAAACCAGAATTGTCGATAGCAGAATACAGAGTTGTTGCTTTATTTTGGTTAATTTCCGCCATAGCCCTTAAGCCACCCTGACGTTTTAGCCATTGAAACACCAAGCCGGCTAGGTACCAAGAATAGGTTGGTGGTGTATTGTACATTGAATTGTTGTCAGCATGGATCCGATAATCAAACATTGTAGGAGTACCAGATATGGGCTTACCTAATAAATCATTGCGGATTATTACTACCACTAATCCAGCCGGTCCAATATTTTTTTGGGCACCGGCGTAGATTAGGCCATAACGCTTAATGTCTAAAGGACGTGACAATAGAGTGGAGGACATGTCGGCTACTAGGGGCGTTGCCCCCGTATCCGGTATGTAGTCAAATTCTACTCCTTCTATAGTTTCATTGACAGTATAGTGCACATATGCAGTATCATGCGTAATCTTGACGCTATTGGCAGCGGGAACTGTGGTAAAACCGCTATCTGTAGTATCAGCAATAATGTTGGTTTTGCAAAACTTTTCGGCTTCAAGTTGGGCCTTTTTTGACCAAGTTCCAGTAACTATGTAATCGGCAGTTTTAGAATTATGCAACAGATTCATAGGCACCATTGCAAATTGACTGGAGGCTCCGCCTTGTAAAAATAGCACACTATAATTATCAGGAATGTCGAGGAGTTCTTTAAGATCAAGTTCTGCGGTGTGCGCAATGGAGGTAAACTTTTGACCGCGATGACTCATTTCCATAACGGACAAGCCAGCATCGCGCCAAGTTAGCATTTCTGCGCTAGCTTGTTGTAATACTTCAAACGGCAATGCCGCGGGGCCGGCACCAAAGTTATATGAACGCTGCATAATGTTTTAGTTTTTTAATAAAAGTTGAAATCGCCATAATTTATGGTGAAGCTGTGGCCAAAATTTGTTCCAATGTTTTTAAGCGCTCCGGCGTTCCGACATCTAACCATTGACCACGGTAGTGTTGACCACTAACTTGTCCGTTATCGCAGGCTTTACGAAGCAATTTGGTTAGAGGAAACGATCCCGGTTGGCAATCTGCAAATAATTGTGGATTATATAGACTAATGCCACTAAAGGTCAGGGTTGGACCGGAACCAGGATTCAATACTAGATCATTTTGGAGTACAAAGTCGCCAGCCAAATTGTGCTCTGGGTTATCTATTAATACCAAATGTGCCAACTTTCCAGAAACAAGGTTTATAGATCCCAAATTTATATCACTCCATACATCAGCATTTACCACTAAGAAAGGATCAGAACCAAGCAATGGTAAGGCGTTAAAGATTCCACCACCAGTTCCTAGGGCGGTGCCCTCGGGTGAATATACAATATTAGCATTAAACCGGGAGCCATCACCTAAGGCCTCTTCAATTTGGGCACCCAGGTAAGCGTGGTTTATCACTAAATCTTGGTATCCAGCTGTAACTAGGGCCTCTATATGGTATTGAATTAGGGGTTTGGAGCCTGCCTTGATTAGGGGCTTGGGGATGGTATCAGTCAATGGACGCATACGTTCGCCACGTCCAGCGGCGAGAATCATGGCTTTCATTAATTTGTGACTTTACAAGAATTTATGCTGTGAATAAACGTTTTCGTACTATAAAACTCATTTAAAGTTATAACTACATACTGAGCCGCCAGGGCATACCAACTAATCTAGGAAAATTGGTACTGTAGACCATGAACTCTAAGCTTTAGCTGTTTTATAAACATATAGTTCTATAAAAGGTAGACAATTACAAACAACAACGCTTTATTTATAACTAATTGAATCTTCAAGACAATGCTTAATGATACTGGTTGGTAGATGGTCGGTGTAATTACACCCGTAGTAGACAATTTCTATTTTACCGTCAGCCATGATTAAAAAATCCGCAGCTGTCCTGTTGTTCATTCTGTCGCGCAAACAATTGAGAAATCCACTGTTAGATTTAATTCGTGGTAATAACATATCTGTATGCAACGACTGACTACCTGAATCAGCGGAATTTATATCCTCCTTGGCTAGACAATGATTTGGTTTATTTAATCCGCTTAAAACATTAATTTCACGTAATCTACTATCGTTTTGTGTTTTATTAATATCAAATAAACTAATCAAGATGGTTTTAAGCCTTGATATTTCAACTTTATACAGCCGACATAGATATCCATAGGGATCGGATATTATGGTAAAAGCAGGTTTATGGCCTTCAGCTATTGTTCTCCTTATTTTAGGAGCACCGGTCGTGGACACAGCTATGAACTTAAGTTTAGTGCTACCAGGATATTGGCGTAATTGTGTTATTCTCTTTTGTAGGTGATCTAACGGTAGGATGTCACCACGATAAAAGGATAACAATACCAAATAGCCACGATATGCGCGAATGCTTACTGGTTTACTATATATATCAAAAACTTCGAAATCAGGTGCCATATCCCTAGCTCGCAAACGAAAATACACTGCGGCCTCCGATTTACATTAATTAAATTAAGATTATGCTTCAGTTAACGTTTGCTTTTGTTAGTATTACTGGTGGTGTTAAGAATATCTTTGATAAGTCTAGTATAGGGACTGGTCCGTGTTGTTCGTGCTGAAAGCAAGAAACAGCTAACTGTTGCCATAAAAATTTTGGCTCTGGTAATTCACAAGCTTGGTCATCATTAATACGAACTCTGTGCGGTATGTCGCCAAGGATTAAGGCTCCATACTCAATAGGTGCATTAACACTACCTTGAAAGGATGCAAGCACAATTAATTCGTTAGCTTTAGATCTTTTGGCTTCACGCTGCTCTATGCGGCGTGCAATATCCATCACGGGTATTATGGCACCTTCCCATAGTAGTACTTGACAACAATAATCAGGACTATTGGGGATATAAACCATTTTAGGTGTATCTGCCAGCAGATAACTTAATCCGCGTTCACTCACGGCAGCAAAAAGATTTGCTCCCAGATCAAGTAACCAGGCGTTGGCTTCAGCCATATTGTTCTTCTATAACTGGGTTGGTACAGTAAGCTAGAATATCTATAGCCTCGATTACACACAGAACATCCTGATCTTTTAGCACTAATCCACGGATCCTACTATTGCCTGTTTGCATACAAATTGGTAATTTACGAATATTTAGCTCTTCTTGAAATTCCAGCAGTACCACTTGATCGGCCAGTAAACCAAATACTTGGCTTGGGGTATTGAACAATACACAAATACGTCTTGTTTCAGGTACTTTCGATATAGGTTTGAGATCAGCGGATAATCCATAAATGGGATAGTCTTGATCATCAATTTGAAGCTGACCTAGTGCTTTAGAGCTGTTCACATTTATTGCCAATGAATCATCACATTCGATTTCATCTTCTAGGTTACAGATGTCCTTGAGGTACTCTACATCAAATGCTGGTTCCAGTGCGTATACTTGAGTTTGTGGTACTAAAAAGAGTAGTGTATCTATCCTGATGACTATGTAGCAATCATTTACATCAGCATTGATGTCTACGGGATTAAAATCAGGATGTTGCAACATTAGGTTGCTTTCCTCAAAGTGGCTACTTGTTCCAATATGTCATCATCTATAAATGGCTTGGTAATGTAGGCATTGACCCCAGCTGCTGAAGCTTGCTGTCGGTGTTTAGCTGTGGAACGTGAGGTAATCATAACTACTGGAATGTTAGCAGTGCCAGGATGGGCCCGCAAATGCGCGGTTAGCTCTATGCCATTCATACGTGGCATTTCCATATCTGCCAGGACTATGTTTGGACGTTGTTCGGCAATTAGGTTTACCGCCTCTAGGCCATCACGGGCCGACTGCACCCTATAGCCAGCATCTTCCATAACTTGGACCAGGGCACGTCTAGCGCTTAGGGAATCATCGACTACGAGGACAACTGGTGTAGATTTATTATCCTGTGGTTGATTGACTTCATTCTGATTGCTTGCAATATGTTGCTTTCCAGAACCCGCTGCACTACCTATGAGTTCTGGCAAATCTAGTACCGGTGTAACTACACCATCTCCCAATATGGTGGCCCCAATTATACCAGGCAGATGCGGTATATACTGACCTAAATCTTTTACTACTAAATCTATTCCTGATAATACGGCTTGCACTCTGATTGCTACGAGTCCAACTCTTTCCCTTACCAATAAAATTGGATTTTTACCATGCATTGCAGTACGACGTTCGAGATTGGTATGTAGTAAATCCTCAAGATCACGCAGGGGGTATATGCGTTGTTCCACCTGAAATATCGTTTGGTCACCTATAATCCGTATGGTACCATCTTCTCCATGCAAGATTTGTTCGATGCCTCGGTCAGATATGGCAATCACTTGATCAGAAATCTGAGTTAATATAGCATGAGTAGAGATTAAACTCACAGGCAGCTGGATTTCTGTAGTTGTCCCCCGGCCTGGTTGTGAACGTAAACTGAGATTACCCCCCCTACTTAATACATGCGCATATACAACGTCTAATCCCATACCTCGCCCTGAGGTTTGGGTTACTGTAGTACGTGTAGAAAAACCTGGTTGCAGGACTAAATTGGCCAGTTCATCTTCCGTCACATTGCGACCTGGTTGCAATAAACCTCTTGATTCAGCAGTTTGACGAATAGCCTTGTAGTTTAATCCACCGCCATCATCTTTGCAAAGGACTAGTAAATGATTACCTTCACGGATAAATTCTAATAGTATTTGCCCTTGTTGTGGTTTGTTGGATGCTGTGCGCAATTCGACAGGTTCGATACCATGATCTACGGCATTACGTAACACGTGCATCAGCGGCTCAATTAGGCTATTGAGGACGCCACTGTCGACTAGCGTGTCATCACCGGCTACTGTTAATGCTACATCTTTGTTAGTTAAGCGACCGGCTTGCCTAACTCCGCGCTGTAGCCTGGAGACGATGGTTTTAATTGGCACCATGCGGGCACTTAGGACTTTTTCTTGGGTTTCACGTTGTAGGCGACTTTGGGACAGTAGAGTTTGATCCAGACGCAACAATTGGCTGGTTAATACCCCGCCAAGCTGTTTGGCATCAGTAGCTGTTTCCACTAGCATGCGTCCTACGGAATGCAGTTCGTTATATTGATCAAGTTCTAACGAATCAAATTCTGAGTTTAAGTCGAGGTTTATTTCCGGCTGTGTTATAGAAACCCGGTTATCCGTACCAAGGCTCCTTAGATCTATCATACGCTCTAAATCAGCTCCCAACCGCTGTAATCGCTCTAACTCTTTTTGTATTAGTCGCACCTGGGACTCAATGCGATGTACTTGTTCATGTACTTGTCCCCCTAAAATTATAGACTCGCCGCCTAATCTTAGCAATTCATCTATGATATTAAGAGAAAACTTGTTATTACCAGTCTCAGCTGAACTAGGCTGCGTAGGTTTGTCTGCAACTAGAGGTTGTAAACTTGGCTCGGCACTTGCAACCGCAGCTGCTGTCTGAACTTGCTCAACAGGTGGCGGTTCTGAGGTAGCAGGTTGTGATAATGCAGTTTTACTTATATCTGTTGGTATACCTCCTTCTTGGTCAATTTTATTTGCCCAATCAAGGACGGATTGTAGTACCTCTTGGGCTGAATCCGGAGCTTGACCAATTCCGCATAAGGCTTCACTCATGGCTTCCAGGCAATCGCTAGCATCAACTAGCATATTGGCTAGACTTGGGGTTGGAAGCATTTTTTGGTCGTAAAGGACGTCAAGTATATCTTCTAGGTGATGGGTAAGGTTGGCTAATCCACGAATGCCAACAGTGTTAGCAGCTCCCTTTAGTGTGTGGGCGGTACGTTTGGCAGTATTTATATCCTCTATGGTGCCGCCAGTTACTAAACTCTGAACTGCCGCGGCAAATACCTGGGTTTGTTCTGGTAATTCCTGCAAGAGTGCACTTAGCAAGTCTGGTTGTACATCCGCTGGTAATTCTAAACTAACTAGGTCCAGAGTAGCTGTTTTAGCTCGAGCCGGTGTAGTTTCTTCCGGTTCTGGTTCCGGTATAACTGGGTTAGGAAGTAATAGGGCTAGCTCAGAAGCTAGATCTTCACTTAGTGGCTGTGGCCAACCGGGAGTTTTCAGCCAGTCGATTAATTCTTGGCAAGTACTGGGTTTATATGGGGAACTTAGGTAAGCCCAAGCGTATCCACTCCAGGCGCTTAAGAGATCGATTTCTTCGTTATTGAACGGACGCGGTAACGCAATAAGCTGTGTAATGTTTTCCTTTAGCCATGCAACTACTTGTTGTAAGCCCAGAAAACCAATACTTTCAGCAGCACTACCAAATCGATCTAGCGATTCAATGTAGATTTCACATGCAGATGCTCTGTTTGCTGGTGGGCCATTTTCTGCGGTCATTTCCAGCCCTAAAACATTAGCGAGCGGTTCCTCAAGCAAGGGAATTTCGGCGAGTAAAACTTCAACTAATTCCTGAATTTGAGGAGGTAATTCTCTATTGTCGTTATCTGCTGGTGTTGCCTTGGTTTTATTTCGGGCCATAATCTGCCTTGTATCTTAAATCGCTGATTCGTCATTTAGTATGTATTATTACATAGTTTCCTAGTTGAGGAGCTGACTTCCTATAGCCCTAAAAAAACCGTCAAAATCAAATTCTACCCACATATCTTGATCTTTTACATAGCTACCTTGACTGTATTGCTGTAATATAGGTGGTAACGGTGGAGTTTGTGGCAATGGCCTTCCTAGTTCGACGCTTTTAGGTGTAGCATCGATCATGATTCCTACGGCTTTGGCGCGTTCATTGAGAATCAATAGTTTTGATGATGAATTGCTTCCCGTTTGCATTTTGAATATCGTTTTTAAATCAAATACCGGGACCAGACCACCACGCAAGTTCATAAGGCCCTTAAACCATTCTGGTGTAGTTGGTAAACTGTAAATTTCGGCACCTTCTATTAATTCGCTAACTATGCCCATTGGCACTAGTAATCCCACGTCGCCAATTCTGAAACCAAAACGCGTGTAATTTGTAGTGCGCACATCACGGTGGGACTTTGCGCCGCTGAGTGCTACTTGGCTCAGTGCTAAACTTGGAGATATCAAACCTGTGGTTGTCGGTATATTGGTTGGATTTAGCTTGTCTATCACTTAGATTACACCGCATACGAGAACTGTGGCAATCCCAAAAAGAATAGGATATATAAGCCAAGGATATCCAGAATATCGATGATTTTTGCCTATTGTGCCCTATACTTTCAAGGTTGCCAATATATTATTATTTTGTGCTCAACATGGTTTACAGGACCTAGATCTCTTGCAATTTTTCAATAATCTGGGATTTACTGTATGGCTTGGCTATGAGATCTTTGGCACCTTGCATTTGAGCCCAAACACGATCAGCTTTTTGGTTTTTACTGGTTACGAAGATTATGGGTATGTTTTTAGTTTTTGGATCCTGGGTTAACTTGCGACAAGCTTCGAAACCATCCATCTCTGGCATTATTACATCAAGGAAAATTATGTCAGGGCTCTCAGTTTTGGCCTTATTGAAGGCATCTGTACCATTGGATGTTGCTATGACGATACAACCTTCACCTTCCACAATGTTTTTAATGTTGGTTAAATCTGTCACTGAGTCATCGCACACTAGAACTTTTTTGGCCGACATTGGCAAACTCCTGTCGCTGTTTATGGTTTCGAGGTTAATTATCTGATAGTTGAATCAGATAATTTTCCACAACTTCTTTAAATATGGGTAGTTCTACTGGTTTAGTAAGATAAGTATCGCAACCAGCAAGTTTACCACGAACTTTATCAAATGTGGTGGCTTTTCCTGTTAACATTACCACTGGAACATCTTTGGTACGCTTGTCTCTTTTGATTGTTTTACAAAGCTGGTAACCATCTACCCCGGGTAGCACTACGTCTAAGAATATGATATCATAATCATTTTCTGCAATTAGTTCTAGTGCTTTTTCACCAGTTTCGGCTAAATCAACCTTTGAAACAAAGAAACCTAACTCCTTCTGTAGCTGGACCCTTATTGGCAGGCTATCATCTACTACCAGAGCTGATAGGCTTGATCCAATATTTTGGGAATTATCCTTTGTGGAATTATTGTGGGTACTAGGTTCTGATTTAGGTTCTCTACCAGGTTGAGGATTAAAGGCTGGACTTTCACCAGTAAATTCAACTTTATCAAAAATGTCTAATAGACGAGTTGCAAGAAGAGGGCGGTCAATTTGGACAGCTGGTCGATCTAAACCTGCTACTTCACCAATGACTAAGAGCGGCAACATTGGATGGTTGACACTGAACTGTTTCCATTTGGCAATTGCTTTGGGGTCAGTAGTGTCAACTAGGGCAATATCTGGCATTTGAGCGTGGTCTTCCGCTGACACTAGCTCGTAGGTCCTAAGTCGTGTTTTAGAGATAAAGCAGATTGTTTGCAAAATCCGTTCTTCTCTTTGCGACAAGCCAAATACAGCTATAAGGATAGATTTGTTCTCATCACTCATGGCGAGTCGTTCCAAAGGTTTGCGCTAAGCACCGCTGTGGTTTGTGGGTTTTAGGATAGCAAATGATATTCACCTTGGGCTTACTGAAATATTAGAATATGCTTGTTAGAATACCCATTTGAAAATTATATTCGATATTTTTGTTTTTTGTAATCTTTAGCTAAAACGTGCTATATTGCGAATAGGGTCGAAACATCTAATCCCTGTAGGCACCTTATACTAAAAATATATGTATTCTACTGTACCTATTTTTAAATGTATCCAGCTTCCTTTGGGACTGGATTGTGATGTAAGCTTGCCGTTTAAGGTACCTATCAGGTTAGTTGTACTTTGGCATTTGTTATAACTTATGATATTCTATTTGCTGATATATTAACCTGGAACTTTTACCTGGTTACTAGATCCTACCGTTATCAATTTACCTTAGACTATTGGGACGACCAACAATATGAATAACATGAATGGTAACACACCATTGGTTTCTGCAAATGAGTCTTTGCTAGCGACCAATAAGGTGATTAGGAATACTTACATTTTACTATCGTTGACGTTGCTGTTTAGTGCTTTCATGGCCTGGGTTTCTATGGCCATTCAGCTTCCAGTTTGGATCCATTTTGCGTCTAGTATCGTGGCCCTCCTGCTGCTGTGGTTTGTACTTCCAAGTACCGAAGATTCTGCCGCCGGCATAGTGGTAGTATTTGGCGTTACTGGGCTACTTGGCTTGGGCTTAGGTCCTATAATAAGTATGTATATGAATCTGCCAAAGGGACCGGAGATTGTTGCAACTGCTATGGGTGGTACTGGGGCTATATTCATTGGTCTATCGGCCTATGCTCTAACTACTCGCAAAGATTTCAGCTTTATGACAGGTTTTTTGATGGTTGGTTTACTGGTAGTGTTGATAGCAATATTGGCCAATATTTTCCTTGCCTTGCCAATTTTGTCTCTCACGATATCAGCCGTAGTTATCTTACTTATGAGCGGTTTTATTCTTTACGATACCAGCAACATGATCCATGGTGGAGAAACTAACTACGTAAGGGCTACAATTAACCTTTACATAAACATTTACAATTTATTTTTGCATCTGCTGCGATTTTTGGGCATGCTGTCTAGTGACGAGTAGGCCCTACCGGTTTGCTTCTAAGGCCCTAAAGGCAGCATTGCTAGCCCCCCGAGAGGGGGCTAGATGTTGACACCAATATGGATTAATATGTCGCCATTGTGGGATCTATGTCTCTGGCCCAAGCTGCCATCCCCCCCATCATGTTGACAACATTGTCGAAGCCGTGCTGTTCTAAAAACCTGGCAACATGGTGGCTGCGGACGCCATGATGACAAATTACAATTATCTCTTTTGTGGTATCAAGCTTACCTAGTTCCACAGGTATAGTCCGCATGGGGATCAGCTCGGTGTTTGGTAAATGGCATATACCGTATTCCCAGGGTTCACGTACGTCTAGCAGCATTGGGAATGGATCGGCCTCCCTTAGGTAAGCATTAATTTCTTGTACTGTCATTTCCCGCATAGTGTGTTCACATACATAGCCTGTGGTTCGTTAATAGAACTTTAATTTAACTGCCTACCTTGTTTGTGCCAATAAAAGGGGTTGAATAAAAAGCATTTATTCAGGCGTATCAGCCCCTAATTCCCAGTTTTATCGGCCTTGATATCTGTTTCAAGGTAAGCATTTACAAACAATTTAAATGGTTTAGGTCAGGGGCACAGAAATACGTAAAGTCAAACGGCGGCCTGGGGTTATACTGTCGCTACTTAGATTATTCCACTTACGAAGTTCTGCAACCGAAATATTAAACTTGGCAGCAATCTTTTGCGGTGAATCACCAGATTGCACGATGTAGGTCACAGTTTCTAATCTACCAGTATCTGCCCACTGTTTGATGCTTAATCTTTGACCTATCTGTAGTTTTGATGTAGGAGATATATTGTTCCAATCCGCTAATTGCTGAAGGTCTACATTGTAGGATTTAGCTAGGCGAATCAAAGACTCCCCAGGTTTTACGATATGAGTTTTGGCCGTAAGTGGTGATGTTGCAGCATCAGCAATAGCCGTGGTCCCAAGGCTTGCTAGCGTAGTTGGTTTTTTATGACCACTCAATGTAACAGCAACGTTAGCGGATTCTCTGTTGTCCACTACAGCCGGTTGGTCCGATGGAGTTCTTGCTGCTAAATGGCTACGATGGTCTTGTGCCACGGTAGCATTAGAGGAAGAACTAGAGGGGATAACTAGCTCCATCCCTGGGTACACAACATTGCTATTTAAGGCATTAGCACGGCGTAGTGCCCAAATGGTTACCCCAAATTTACCAGCAATTCGCCCCATAGTATCGTCGGATTGCACTCTGTAGCGTTGTATTACGTTAGGCTGTACTGAGCCTCGCTGCGCTAAATTTTTACGAAAACGCTCTACTCGGTTAGCTGGCAATAGTATGGGATAATTACCACCCACTCCAGCTATTCCACGCCGTAAACCTGGATTAAGTTTACTAATTATGGCTTGATCTACGTTGGCTAGGGATGCGACCTGGTCTAAATTAATTGGATGTGACAGGGTAATTTCGCTAAAATACGGCCTATTAGATAAAGGTTTTATGTTCATCCCATGTTGACTAGGATTCCTAAGAACTTGAGCTATAGCCAACAGCTTCGGAACATATTGGCGAGTTTCACCTGGTAATGGTAAAGACCAAAAATCAGTTGCCAAGCCTTTACTTTTATTGCGATTAATTGCTCGCTGTACTCTACCTGGTCCTGCATTGTAGGCTGCCAAGGCTAGTTCCCAATCACCATCAAATTGGGTGGCAAGACTTTGTAAATAGTCAAGAGCAGCTCTGGTAGAGGCTGCAATATCGCAGCGTCCTTCATACCATTCGTTTTTCTCAAGTCCCATAAATTCTGCTGTTGAAGGGATAAATTGCCACAGGCCAAGTGCTGCCTTGGGGGAACGAGCATGCGGTTTAAAACCACTTTCTACCACTGGCAGTAGGGCTAATTCTAGAGGCATATGGCGTCTTTCAGCTTCTTCAACAATAAAATGTAAATATGGTTCCGCCCTGGCAATTCCTGATTCTAAACCAGAAGGATTAGCTATTATTTGGGATACCTCTTTCTGAATTCGCCAATCGTCTGGTATATTTAGGCTAAAACCTAAGCGTACACGATCCCATAGATCGCTAGTCCTACTGTCTGTTCCTGAGTTATTGGACCCTATACCAAAAAGGTTGACTACGGTGTTATCAAGGTAGCGCATTGGACTTTTGTTTACTTTACACATCGTGCCTGTAACTGGAAACGTTAGGTTGGTATTGGTAACAACATTAACCGTAGAGTCCGAATTGGTGGTAACGGGAGCTACTCCGGATAGATCTTGGTATGAACCTGGATCAGAGGCACAACCACCTAGTAATAACAGTGAAATTAAGATCAATAATTCAAAAAAATAAGTAGTAATTTTATACACTTGCATCGATTAACATCCCATAGCACGCTCTTAATTTTCGTATAAGCAAATTCCATTACCCTGTTGTACTTGATTTGTAAAAGCACACTAGAGCAAAGGCCCCTTTCAGCTATAAGGTGCTAATAAGCCTTATAGTGAAACAACTTTTGATTATGACGACTGTCGTGTTTATGTACCTTGTGGCACTTCAAACCTAACCTAAATCTTTAAGCCGCCCTCATTATAACTTCTTTTTTTATTAGCGAATGTAGTTTATATTTATTAATATAATCATATTATAACGTTATCTTAATATTCAAAGTAATAACAATCAAATAAAGATATGATTGGTATCATTTTATCGAACAAACGGGAATTTAAATGGGGGATGTTTTAATATGTATCGATTATATAAACCGATAAATAATCACTTTTAACCATATTTGAATGTTCAACCGGATAAAATCTAACCATATCCAAGCTTAACATAGGCTTAAGTTAATATAAAAACCTAGAAACATATAATATTAAATTATCTCTGGTAGTTTGTATAACTTAAACGATAGGATAGGAGTAATGTCTTGTCTTTTAACCAATGAAAAAGGTGAACAGCTATTAGATTGGCTGACACAAACTCCAGGTAGCGAACTGATAGTTAGAGAGTCAGAGTATATTGAAGGATTAATTAATAATTTATACGGTTGTTACCTGTTGCAAGTAGGCTGGGGGAGAATTTTTCATATGTCCGAAATTAAGCGGAGCATTCGGAAACGAATTGTAATTGAAGAGTGTTTTCCCTTAATGGGTGGTACCGGAAAAATACTAGCTAAATCAACAAATTTACCTATAATATCCGGTTCAATGGACGTAGTATTTTTGCCCCACTCTTTAGAATTTTCTGTAGATCCAGTACAAACATTGCTCGAAGCCAAAAGAGTTTTGATTCCAGGCGGGTACTTAATTTTACTAGGGTTCAATCCATGGGGATTATGGAGTTTATCCAGAATGTTGCATTGTTGTAATAGCGATATGCCTTGGTGTGGAAAATTTCGCAGTCGGAACTGGGTAATGAATTGGTTGAATATGCACGGATTCCAAGTTGAACAATACCATGATTTTATGTTTTTGCCTCTATTAAAATCTCGGGCATCATTACAACGGTGGCAATATTTTGAAGCACAACTAAAATTTTACTTGCCAATGCAAGGAGCAGCTTATGTGATATGTGCTGTAAAACGAGCATCAATGATAATGCCACTGCCAAATATTGATAACTATGGAATAATACCAGTAAACATTTGAATACTTGTAAAAACCTACTATGCGGATAAGGTGTACCAACCGAGAACAGGACAACTAGGTCCTGTAATGCTTAGAGCTCATAATTTAACTGCTTCATAACCACTATTTTATCTAGGGCAAGTAGTTACAAGCGTTTTTAATGACCTTAACTTTAAATACCCGGAAGAATACCACTCAAACTAAGTGTTAATTTATCCGTATATGCATTTATAGACAACAATACCCGCAGTATATCTGGCTTACGAACTAGTTATGTCCG
The DNA here is from genome assembly GCA_001276605.1 of Achromatium sp. WMS2. Taxonomy (GTDB): domain Bacteria; phylum Pseudomonadota; class Gammaproteobacteria; order Chromatiales; family Chromatiaceae; genus WMS2. Next base: position 684 of record JXSN01000013.1, on the reverse strand, counting down.
ATGCAACTCGTTCATTACTTGATTAAAATCTCCAGCAACAATATGTGGTAAGTGTGCTATTGATATATCTATTGCATACCCTATGGCTATACTGTCACTAGCACTGGGGCGCCCTAGTACATAATCAAGCATCCGATCCTTGTGTACAGGTTTATCTATCCCAACACGTAATCGCCAAAAATCTTGTGTGCCCAAAGCTTTGATGGTATCACGAATACCATTGTGGCCAGCGTGACCTCCTCCATATTTAAGGCGTACCTTACCCACTGCAAGATCTAGTTCATCATGAATCAGCAGAATTTTTGATGTTGGAATAGCAAAATATTTAGCCAAGGCCGATATAGACTGTCCACTGCGGTTTACGTAGGTATTGGGCTTTAATAGGCGCAATTCACTAATTCCTATCATCAGTTTGCCGACATCACCTAAGAACTTACTTTCGTATGTCAAATTAACCCCATGCAAATCGGTTAATCTGTCTATAAACCAGAACCCTAGATTATGGCGTGGGTAAGGTACGCCTTAAATATGGAGGAGGTCACGCTGGCCACAATGGTATTCGTGATACCATCAGAGCTTTGGGCACACAAGATTTTTGGCGATTACGTGTTGGGATAGATAAACCTGTACACAAGGATCGGATGCTTGATTATGTACTAGGGCGCCCCAGTGCTAGTGACAGTA
>JXSN01000120.1 GCA_001276605.1 Achromatium sp. WMS2 | reverse complement strand
AGCAAAGATGGATTGTTATATACTCACCAAAAGCCAACCAGCGTGCCCAAAAATCTGTCAACAAGAAAATATTTGATATTACCAGCAAAGAGCAAAAGAGTTTTTATTCCATTTGCAAACAATCATTTGCCTGCGAAGCAGATGCTCGTCAAGTTGCTAAAAAATTTGCAGAAACTCTGCAAGCGACAACGATTAACGATATGCATATTACCACAATCGGTAATTTTAATCGCAAAGGATGATTAACTCAAGACCGTCAGCCGGATTACTACACTTATCACATTACGGGAACCATAGCATCTATAATATCATATAGAAACAATATGTTACGGCGTAAAAGTTGCTTCATTATAGCCACAAATCAGTTGGATTACAGTGCGATTACAGACAGCGAAGTAATCGAAATCTACACCAAAGATCAGCAAAAAGTCGAACGTGGCTTCCGTTTTCTCAAAGACCCGATGTTCATGGCATCAACCCTGTTTTTAAAATCACCAAAGCGCATTATGGCACTGATGATGGTGATGACTTTGTGCCTGTTAGTGTACTCAGCACTAGAAATTCGTATTCGACGCGTGTTGTAAGCGAATAAAGCTACTTTTGTAGATCAAAAAGGTAAACCTACCGCCAAGCCAACAGCAAGATGGGTATTCCAATTTTTTGCTGGAATTCATATAATTATAGTTGGCAGAAAGAGAGAAATTATTTCAAATCTCAACAAGATTCAACTGACACTACTAGAACTTCTTGGGAAACACTATCAGGAATTATATTCCGGAACTGGATAGGACATGCGGAATGTCGGTATAAGCATGAGCAACGACATTAAAACTAACATAAACTTGCGTTGCGGTTTAGAAACGCCAGGCATTTGTTGTAAAATAGTTTCTAATATTTTCATGAGAGTTTAGGTTGGATCTTGTTGCAGTGGAAGACAACATTATCTTATAATTCGCTGCTACTTAAAAACTGTCCGAACCATTGTAAGATGAGAATTGCTAAAAACTATTTAAACTATTGTTAAGGTAAATATCTTATTGTAAAATGGCCATAGTTAGAATTATATTGTAATTTGTTTATACTGTTTGGTATTATTTGATATAAACAATTATTGTAATTACTTACACTTGATAAAATTGGATATTTATTAATCGGTTAGGATATGGAGGAGTTAAGTACTTTGGCTCCATCCATCCTAGTTTAGCTGATATGCCCTAGCTACATGGGGTAGGCCGTTACCAATTATTTATTAAACTTACGGATTAATATATGGTTGATTCACTGTTTGACCTTATTTTGGATGGTACTATCGAAGATGGTTATTCCCAACAAGATGTGCAAATAAACCTGGCTAAACTCTTAAAAATCTCAGATAGCATAGCTGCTAAAATTTTAGATGGTAAATCCCGTGTTATAAGAGAATCTTTGGATAATGCCACGGCAGAAAAATATAAGGCTGCCATTGAACGCACGGGCGCAGTTTGTCGCATAGTAAAAACTAGAAAGCAGATCGAAGCTCAACCTACGACAGAAATCGCTAGTAATAAAGCAACACCAAATAGTATAAGCGACACAAAAAGGAAAGATTTCGACCTTGGCTACGGATCTTTTCAACATGCATCTGATAGTATAACTAACAGGCTTGGCATAGAAAAAATAGAGGGCTTTTCATTACAAAGATTTTTTTCAGACATCTTCACTAAGCACAGCCCAGACGAGGTAGAACATATATTATCTGTAGGAACTCCCAATACCACGCCGATTCCAGATGCTTCCATGGGGAGTATGCCCAGTCCATGGATATTTTTTAGAGTGTTAACCGGAAGTATAATTACTTACGTGATATTCTTGTATGGTTGGAACTATTATCACAACGTGAATCTAATTCCAGGTTTAATCATGATCGGGTCATTTGCAGTTCCGTTTGCGGTATTGATACTTTTTTTTGAATTAAACACGCCTAAAAATATTTCACTTATCAAAGTTTTTCAATTGGTTATTGTAGGTGGTAGTATATCCCTATTGCTGTCGCTATTTCTGTTCGATATAACAAAATTCCTAGACATATTTGGCCCACCGTTTGCTGGATTTGTTGAAGAAGTTGGTAAACTTGCGGCTTTAGTATTTGTTATGCGAGCAGTAAACCCAGCGCGTTACAGGTATCGTCTCAATGCGCTACTACTGGGAGCAGCAATTGGTGCTGGATTTGCAGCATTTGAATCTGCTGGTTATGCGCTGAGGTTTCTCTTACTAGAACATACTATTACTTCATATTTATCTAGTAAAATCAATACTGGACTAGTCACATCCGTAATTCAAACTCGCGGTATGTTATCGCCATTTTCGCATGTAGTTTGGACTGCTATTGCTGCATCAGCACTATGGATTGCTAGGCCCCACCACAATGATTTGCTCAGCACGGTTAGGTCACTACAATTTTTAAAGTTATTTGCCGTGCCAATCGTGTTGCATTTTTCATGGAATCTTGATTTCGACGGTCCATTTTACCTCAAGTTCATTGTATTAGGGTTTATTGCTTGGGTGGTAGTAATCAGTTTGGTACAATCTGGCCTCAAGGAAATAGCAGCAATAGCTGACGGTACTGATAAAAAGGATCAAGCTACAATTCAAACGTAATCTAACCTATGCCACTGACATAGCGAAGAAAAATACCAGAGCACACAGTTTGCTTATTTATTCCTAGTTGTGTAACATAAGTCCGAACAAAACAACTTAGCTCATTAGGATGCTCGCTTCACGTTACACAACCTAAAGCTTAAAGTACAAAATACGCTCATTATTGCGTAGTTACATTTTGCAAGTGCGTTTAGTTGTGTTTAGCATCAACTTGATTAATAAATATCAATTTGTCAGTGCCGACATTCCGCATGTCCTATCCAGTTCCGGCATATAATTCCTGATAGTGTTTCCCAAGAAGTTCTAATAGTGTCAGTTGAATCTTGTTGAGATTTAAAATAATTTCTCTCTTTCTGCCAACTATAATTATATGAATTCCAGCAAAAAATTGGAATACCCATCTTGCTGTTGGCTTGGAGGTAGGTTTACCTTTTTGATCTACAAAAGTAGCTTTATTCGCTTGCAACATGCGTCGAATACGAAGTTCTAGGGCCGGGTACACTAACAGGCACAAAGTCATCACCATCATCAGTGCCATAATGCGCTTTGGTCATTTTAAAAATAGGGTTGAGGCCATGAACAGTTGTAATATCAATTGATTAAGGTCTGGTCGATGGTCGCGACTATAGCCTTTGGTGATGCGAATAACGCCTTCTTGTTCCTCGTCGTGGCTGTTATGTTTACCATTTGTATGGAAACTTGTAGAATCTAGGCGAGCGCAATGTGGATTAAATTTTAGTATATTCATGGCTTTAATGGCGCATTGCAAAAACAATTTACTGGGATTATAATAGAAAATTGTGTCCAACGCACGTCCCAAAATGTCATCATTGATATGCTCGGGCTGGATACCAGCACCAATGAGTCGTTCCGTTGGTTTATCTTTAAAAAATATTTGGCTAAGATACAAAGCACGGTTTGCAAAACCAAGCCCATTCAGTATCATCGCTTTTACAGCTTGCCCTACTGACACAGTGCGCTTTGCCATGTCTTATGGTATAAGTTTGTCAATTAAATGGCTAAGGCCAAGTTCGTCGTACATACCGGCGACTAGCCCTAGGTGATCAATAGTTTTGCTTGTGTAGGAGCTGGATGATTCCATTGAGTCAGCATTAATGTGGTTAGCCATGGTAAAGTTCATAAAAAGTGATGTTAATACGTTATAAAAGATTTTTTACCATAATATTGGTATGCGGAATCACGGAAAGACGCACAGTCAGTGAAGCTTTTGCGGGTAACATTTAACCATTTTATAACGTAACAGCTATATTGCATTACGGTATGGATTAATATAGAGATAGCCTAAAGTCTAATCTGACAAAGTAGAATTAGAAGATAATATTTAGTTAACAAGCGCATATCATTTTTCCAAATAATTAATTGCCAGGTACACCCTAGCCAAGATGACACACAATACCAATTTGACCGTAACTGGTATAGAATGTATCGTATAATACGAAGTTGGCTATGGTTAAATTTTTATACACTAGGGCCTGTTTATATTCAAAATTAAAATCTAATATTATCAATCAGTTATATGTTTCCAAAGCCTTTTAAAATCAATACATGTCAACAAGCCCTAGAGTACAGACGACTTTCTGCTCATGTAAGCGCGCAATGCTTGCTGCAGCGATTGGTTTAATTGTAGACCATACCGGCAGCTCTGCTGTAGTTTAACTAAGGAATATTTATGGATTTTTGGATTTCTAACGCGTTAGCCGACTCCACAGCTTTTTCTGGGCAAGGCGATTTAATATCCCTGCTCTTACCCATTGGATTAGTATTGATTGTGTATGTATTCATGATTCAACCCCAGGTGAAACGCCAAAAACAGCATCAGGCTATGGTAAATGCCTTATCCAAAGGCGATGAAGTTATAACCAATGGTGGCTTAGTGGGAAAAATATCAAATATCGGTGAGAACTTTGCCGTTTTGGAAGTGGCCAATAACGTACACATTAAAATTCGGCGTTCAGCTGTAGAAACCGTGCTACCCAAGGGATCCATTAAGGACCTGTAAAAAAATAATTTAGCACATAGCAATGTATTAATTTACGGCACATTAATGTAGAGCCTTATGAAACGAGATTCACTTTGGAAACAGCTGCTAATAATTGTAGTAATATTAGTTAGTCTAGTATTGGCATTACCCAATATTTACAGTCAAGATCCAGCCATAGAAATTACCACTACCAAGGGCGAGCCAGTAGAAACTGATGCAGCAGCACGCATCAAGGCCGCTTTAGAAAATGCTAAAGTACCACTCAAGCGTACTGAATTACTAGCCCCTAACCGGTTATTAGTAAGATTTGCCAGCCCCGAAGACCAGTTAAAAGCTAAGGGTATTATCGATACCATATTCACGGAAGGCTACAGCATAGCCCTCACCCCAGCCCCAGATTTACCCACTTGGTTAGCAGCCCTAGGCGTCAAGCCCATGTACCTAGGCCTGGATTTACGCGGCGGCATTCACGTACTAATTGATGTAGATATGGATGCCGCCTTTGGCAAAGCCCTAGAGCGCTATACTGGCGATTTACGTACCCTACTCCGTCGCAATAAAGTTAGTTATATTACAGTTTCCCATGATGCTGACTCCGTAACGGTACCGTTCCGCAATGCTGCCGCTAGAGATCAGGGATACAATCTAATCCGCAGCGAATTTCCTACCTTAGGGCTAAAAACCGAGGATGTAGATGGTAAATGGCTGCTAATTGCCAAACCTACGCCAACTGAAGCGACCTCAATCCGCAAACTGGCTCTGGAGCAAAACATTGCCACCTTACGCAATCGTATCAATGCGATGGGGGTAGCCGAACCCATCATTCAGCAGCAAGGTGAACGCCGCATTGTGGTAGAATTACCTGGTGTACAAGATCCATCACACCTCAAGGAAATAATGGGTGCCACAGCAACCCTGGAGTATCGGCTAGCAGACACCGAGCACAGTGCGGAGGACGTAGCTGATGGTCATCCCCCACCCTTGGGCTTTAAATTGTACAAAGAACGTAATGGTCGCAAGGTACTACTGAGCAATCGGGTGATAATCACTGGTGACCAAATTACTGATGCCTCATCTGGATTTGACCAACGCAGTGGCCAGCCCGCAGTATTTGTAAGCCTAGACGGCCCCGGTGCAGCTAGAATGCGTAATTTTACTACGGAAAACGTAGGCAAGCCTATGGCTGTAGTATTTAACGAAACTAGAATTCAAACGCGTATGGTAAATGGCAAGCCAGTACGAGAAAAGCATAATGTGGAAGAGGTAATTAGCATTGCCAACATTTTGGAGCCTTTTGGGCGCCGTTTTCAAACTACTGGCTTGGATAGTCCACGCGAAGCTCATGATTTAGCACTATTATTAAGGTCCGGTGCTTTAGCGGCTCCGATTGAAATCGTTGAAGAACGCACCGTGGGACCGAGCCTAGGCCAGGACAACATTAACAAAGGTTTTCAATCAGCTTTGATAGGTACCCTGCTAGTTGTAGTATTCATGACTATTTACTACAATATATTTGGCCTTATCGCAGATATAGTGCTACTTATCAATATTATCCTGATACTGGCTGCACTCTCACTGTTGCAAGCTACCCTAACCTTACCTGGTATTGCGGCTATAGTCCTAACCATTGGTATGGCGGTGGATGCAAACGTCTTAATTTATGAACGCATCCGTGAAGAATTGAGGGTAGGAAACTCACCCCTTACCAGTATTACATCTGGTTACGAAAAGGCCTGGTCCAGCATCTTGGATGCCAACGTCACCACCCTCATTGCAGGTACAGTATTGTTTAGCTTTGGTACTGGCCCAGTAAAAGGCTTTGCTGTGGTTTTGGTTATTGGAATTTTCACCTCAGTATTTACTTCCGTAACCGTCAGTCACACCATCGTTAATTTTTTCTTTGCAGGCCGCCGGCTTAAAGAACTTCCTATTGATAAGTAGCACTATATCTGCGATAAGGCCAAATATATTGTAGTAAATAGTCATGAATACTACAACTAGCAGGGTACCTATCAAAGCTGATTGAAAACCTTTGTTAATGTTGTCCTGGC
>JXSN01000119.1 GCA_001276605.1 Achromatium sp. WMS2 | reverse complement strand
CCTACCACTAAAGCAGCTGACGCCGTATATGGATGGAAATAGCACATAATCCCGGTCCTAAATACCTCCCAAAACCAAGGTATACCAAGAACCTCGATTTAAATTTTAGTTTTCCAAACCAAATAGTTCCGCTAAGCGCAACCCTGGATCTGCGGCCCGCATCAAAGTTTCACCTACTAAAAATCCGCTTATTCCATGTTGCCAAAGTAACTCCACATCCTGTGAACTATTAATTCCACTTTCGGTAACCAATAGATAATTTTTGGGTACCTCAGGCAACAACTTAATCGTGGTTTTGATATCTACCTCAAAAGTGCTTAAATCACGATTATTAATTCCCAGGATATTTGGTTCCACCGCTAGGGCGCGATGCAACTCATTTTCATTATGCACCTCCAGCAAAATGTCTAACCCTAATTCCCTAGCTAAATCCGCCAAACTATGCAACTCATTGTCGTTTAAACAAGCAGCTATTAACAGTATAGCATCCGCCCCCATGACCCTAGATTGGTATACCTGATAAGGATCGATAATAAAATCCTTACGTAACACCGGTAGGGTACAGGCTGCGCGCGCCGCAGCCAGATAAGCAAAACTCCCTTGAAAAAATTGTTCGTCAGTCAATACTGACAGGCAAGCAGCCCCACCTTGAGCATAACTTCGAGCTATATGTTCTGGAATAAAATTTTCACAAATTAAGCCTTTACTGGGAGAAGCGCGTTTTATTTCAGCAATTACCCCCGGTTGGCCGGTTCTAATGCGAGCCGCCAAAGTAGCGGCAAAACCTCGCAATAACGGTGGGGATTCGGCCAAAGTTGCCTGCAAAGTAGCCAGCGGCCGCACAATACTTTGTTCAATAACTTCATATCGCTTCTGCGTCACAATCCGTTGCAGAATATTGGGGACATTCTCTTTCACCTGTACATCCTAATTAACAGCAAAATTGCGGGTAAATTCTATAAACTCGCGGAATTTAGCTTGGGCTAATTTATCTTTAATAAGAGAATCTGCCATCGCATAACCAGCAGCTAGGGATTCAGCTTTTCCAGCAACATAGATGGCCGCGCCCGCATTCAAAGCCACAATATCGCGTCCGGGACCAGGCTGATTATCAAAAATCTTCTGGATTAGTTGCAAACTATCCTGCGCATTATTAACTTTTAATGCCTCAACACTAGTGCGTTGAATGCCGAAATCTTCAGGAGCAATAGAGTAGTAGCGTATTTGACCATGCTGTAATTCAGCAATATTAGTCGCTGCTCCGACACTAATTTCGTCTAAACCATCTTCACTATGTACAACCAAGCTATGCTTATTACCCAAACATTTTGATACTTCTACTATTGGAGTTAATAGACTAGCATCAAATATTCCCAACACCTGATTGGGAACTCGGGCCGGGTTAGTAAGCGGTCCTAAAACATTAAATATGGTACGTACTCCCAATTCACGCCGTGGTCCAATAGCATAGCGCATAGCGCCATGATGATGTGGTGCAAACATAAAACCTATACCTAGTTTACGTACACATTGTGCTATTTGATCCGGATTTAGGTCTATTCTGGTACCTGCGGCCTCCAAAACATCCGCACTACCTGAACTGCTAGATACGGAGCGATTCCCATGCTTGGCTACATGACAGCCAGCTGCGGCCGCCACAAACATGCTAGCGGTTGAAATATTAAAAGTTTTTGCCCCATCACCCCCTGTACCAACAATATCCACCGTATTCGGCAAGCCACTGATATCAACTCCTTGCGATAATTCGCGCATAACAGTGGCAGCAGCAGTTATTTCTGTTATAGTTTCTGACTTTAGGCGTAATCCAATTAGAAAACCACCTATCTGAGCATCTGTTGCTTCTCCGTGCATGATACTCCGCATCACAGCGGTCATTTGTTCGTAACTAAGATCGGAATTAGCAATAATCTGTGCAATAGCTTGTTGTACATTCATGAATTATAAAGGTTCTAATAGAATAGTTGGTATATAAACTCAATTACGACTAACCATATACGCAGTACCCGTTATACTGAATTCTGTAATTCTCTCAATATTAGTTGTTACGCCGCATATGCTGTAAGATAAACTTTTGTCTTAATAAGCCCGCTGGATCATCTGGTACTTGACTTAATAACAGTTCCATAGCCCGCTGTGATTCCCTATCCGCCCTCTGTTGAGGTGTCATAGCCGCATGTTGGGAGTTAGAATGTGCATCCTGCGCTGACTCCTTGGGAGCGGTTTGGGAGTTATCGGTGTGCAACCCAGTTTGTTGATTATTATCATCCTGATGTGGTTTAGAAGCGTCCGGATCCGTAGTATTTTTATTAGGTTGAGGCTGCAAGTCGGTATTTAGTTGATGTTGAGGATTTTGAGTAGGTGCACCTGCACCATCTTTAGGGTTATTTTGCTCTGATGCCATATTTTGAGCTGGCTGCGGTTCGGGTTTAGCATTCTGCCCAGTGTTGGAATCAGCATCAGTTGTAGACTCGGACTGCGATTCTGGGTGTGGTTGGGTCTTAGCTGAGGGTTGCGATTTGTGATTATTTTGTTGACCATTGGATGCATCTTGGGATTGTTGACCATCTTGCTGTTGGTTTTTAGATGCATCCTGTGGTTGCTGGTTATTTTGCTGCTGACTCTGCTGTTGACGTTGTTGTTGCTGAATAAGCCTACGCATCAATTCCTGGTTGGCCTTAGCATCTTGATCCTGAGGATTAGCTGCCAAGGCCTGGGTATAAGCATCGAGCGCTTCTTGATATTTTCCCAAATGTGCTAAAGCATTCCCCGCATTGTATTTAGATTCCGCATCTGCTAATTTACCAATGTTTTCTAATACGGCGTTGTAATTTCCAGCTTGATATTGAGCTGCTGCCCGCCATTTAGGATCAGTAAATTGTGGTGCTGCTTGCTGCGGATTGCCACGAGTTAACTCACGTTGCGCCTGTTGATCTGCATTTAACCATAAATCTTGCCAGGTAAAAGCTTTCACTGACTGTGGTGACACCAATATAAGGAGCAATAATGGTCCCATCCAGCCACGCCGGAATGCTAAAGCTGCAATTGGTAACAACAATAATAATAGCGTAGGCCCTTCTTCACGCCATTGATCGGCCTTAGTTTCTTGTAATTTAGAATGATCGATGTTAACGGATTGCATTGGCGGTAGCAGGATATCTAAATCTTTACTATCTGCACTAATGGTGGCGTAATATCCACCGCCACTTGCAGCTAGTGTTTGTAATTCTTGAATTTGCAGTTTAGGTAACAAAATGGCACCACTATTATCTTGTAAAAAACCACCGTCTTCTAGTGGCACCGGAGCACCTTGTTGTGTTCCAACACCTAGTACTGAAATTCGATATCCAGCTTTTTGGAGTTTGACAGCCGCATATTCAGTAGCGGTAACATAATCTAATCCATCAGTAATCAATAAAATACGCCCCTCCGTACTGGCCACTTGTTGCAATAATTTCCCAGCTTCTAACAGTGCCAAATCAGGGCGGCGTGGCCCCTGCACTGGTAGTATAGAATTTTTTAAATGCGGTATCTGTTGGACTATGGTTGCTGCATCTGCGGTTAAAGGCGAGACTAGAAATGGTTCTGCTCCATAAGCTAGCATCGCAACCTGGCCTTCTTTGGTATTTGCAAGCAAATCTAAGATTTTAAATCTGGCACGGGCTAAACGCGAGGGCACTAAGTCCGTTGCATTCATGGTAGGTGATATGTCTAATACTATCACCAAATGCTGTTGGGCGCGATAAGTAGGTTGTGGCAAACGTTGCCATACTGGCCCGGCTAGGGCTATGATACCCACTGTTCCCACTATGCCAATTAACCATATTGGCAGCGTTATAGAATTTTTTGCAATAGTAGGGATTACTAGAACGTGAGGCAATAGGTGTGGATCCACCAATTTATCCCATGTACTTCCAGCACCACGGCTTCGGTTGAAGCGCCATAGCATCCAAAATAACGGAATAATGGCTATAAGCCATAACGGGCGCAGCAGGTGCATATCAAATATTGGGTACCAAATATACGGCATAAGAAAGTTCACAAAATGGTTGAACAAGTTCTCAAAAATTATCCCAAATATTGAGATTAATAAGGTAAAGTCACAGTTATCTATTTTAAAATAGTTAAAAATTGCTTTGTTCTATAAAATGATTTTATACTGCCTCAATTTACCAACTGGTAACTTTTCGGTATCAAATCATAATGTTCTATAAGCAATAGCTCAAATGCAATAATTTCCATATACCGAACTATATATTTTATAAATATCCAATCCAAATATCTCCAATTGTCTCCATTGTTTAAGTTCAGGGCTAATAACTCTAGCATAACCATAAGCCAATTTGTTAGCACTCCCAAAATTAGAATTATACTTTATCCTAATAACCAATGGTTCGGACAGTTTTACATATCAATAGCCCCGTAATTGCATATACTTAGGACTTACGCATTGGTGTTATGTAGCTTGAGGCATTGTTTAAATGATGCTCAATAAAATCAAATTGTTAGCATACTTACTGCGTAAGTCCTAATACTATCAAAATCAGGGCGTAATTTTATGCTACTGAAGTCCAAACCTAAGTAAGAAGAAAATCGTTCGAGCAAGTGACTGTTGAATTTACGGGTTATCCAACTAGCTATTGAGATAACTTTGTTACCTTCTGGTTGACGTTGTCGGTTTTCGAGTTTTAGTAAATTTAAGGTGGACATTATTGCGTTAAAATGAAAATGTAATGATTCGCTGCAGCGAGCTTGACAATGGTTCAGTCCAAGGAATTGCTTGGCATATCTAAACAAAAACTCGATTTGGATACGTGCCTTGTAATAATCCAAGATAGTGAATGCATCTTGGAAAACATCAGTTGAAACAAAGAAATGCAGTTCTGATTTTTCACCTATTTTTTCTAACAGGTAAACGATACGCAAGTTGCGTCCAAAACGAGCACAGCTAAAGTTGAGATTTCTAAGCCTTTTTCTGTCTGATTGTGTACACTATTGTAGAATTTACCAAGTATATATGTGTGTTTACCACTCTTAGGAATGAAGCTACAATCTATTGCAGCAATTAGTATTGTTTATGCTTTTTCACTGAATAGCAGTATAATTAAACGATTAAATTCAACAAAATCAAATTTTTGCCTGTACCAACGTGAAAAGTTTTTTCACTATAATTGCTATATCGGCTTAGATTACGAAAGTTTACCCGTCCGCGTATAAAAACATGAGCAACGACATTAAAACTAACATAAACTTGCGTTGTGGTTTGGAAACGCCAGGCATTTGTTGTAAAATAGTTTCTAATATTTTCATGAGAGTTTAGGTGGGATCTTGTTGCAGTGGAAGACAACATTATCTCATAATTTACTGCTACTTAAAAACTGTCCGAACCATTGATGCACAATTACCAAAATTAAATCTTTAACTTAGGACAAAACTATGGCACAATGGAATTTAGACTTACAAACACCCAGGTTTAGAGTACTTTTATATCAGTAACGATACCAACTCACCCCAAAGCACACAACCTCAAATACAACTCAACGACTTTTGACACACCAGGATTGCTATGCAAATCAAGAAAGCCATTATATTAACATGTTGTTTAATTGCAGGCTGCGCCCAAAACTCACACCTAGTTGCCAATCCCCCTGCTTATAATAACAGTAACGCGGTGGCTACCCATACCGAACCCACGCCACCAAACCCCACGCTAGCGATTAACCCTAAACCACTCTCACCCTCGGATGAGGCTCAACTTAGCGAGGCCAAAGCCTTAAATAGCCAAGTTGAAACCCTTTATCAACAGGGCCAATATGCTACCGCTATTCCACTTGTCAAACGCAGTTTAGCCATCCGGGAACAAGTGTTAGGCCCCAACCATCCGGATGTGGCGCAAAGTTTAAACAACTTGGCTGCACTGTATGAAGCCCAAGGCCTGCATGCTCAAGCCGAACCGCTGTACAAACGCAGTTTAGCCATCCGGGAACAAGTGCTAGGGCCCACCCATCCGCATGTGGCGACCAGTTTAAACAACTTGGCTGAACTCTATCGAAATCAAGCCCAATATGCCCAAGCTGAGCCCCTGTATAAACGTAGTTTAGCCATTAAGGAACAGGTGTTAGGGCCCAACCATCCGGCTGTGGCGACCAGTTTAAACAACTTGGCTGCGCTCTATCTAGCCCAAGGCCAGTATGCCCAAGCTGAGCCCCTGTATAAACGCAGTTTAGCCATCAAAGAACAAGCTTTAGGGCCCAACCATAAGGATATGGCGCTTAGTTTAAACAACTTGGCTCTGCTCTATAAGGCCCAAGGCCAGTATGCCCAAGCCGAACTCCTATATAAACGCAGTTTGGCCATTTATGAACAGGCGTTAGGGTCCACCATCCGGCTGTGGCGACCAGTTTAAACAACTTGGCTGCGCTCTATCAAGATCAAGGCCAGTATGCTCAAGCTGAGCCGCTGTATAAACGCAGTTTAGCCGTTAAGGAACAGCTGTTAGGGCCCAATCATCCGGCTGTGGCGCTTAGTTTAAACAACTTGGCGCTGTTCTATAAGGCCCAAGGCCAGTATGCCCAAGCCGAACCCCTGTATAAACGTAGTTTAGCCATTTGGGAACAAGCGTTAGGGCCCAACCATCCGCATATGGCGCTTAGTTTAAACAACTTGGCTCTTCTCTATCAAGCCCAAGGCCGGTATGCCCAAACTGAGCCTCTGTTTAAAC
>JXSN01000118.1 GCA_001276605.1 Achromatium sp. WMS2 | reverse complement strand
AAAATAGGTTCGCTAGATTATGCGAGCTTCGGGAGCAATGGATATATTTGTTGGCACCATAGGTCAAGTTACGTCCCTATTTGGATTACCCGCCGAAGCCCTACAAATGGCATTACTGCGGCCACTTTCTGGATCAGGTGCCTATGGATTAGTCGCATCTATAATCAAAGATCCAACAATTGGACCTGATAGCTACATTGGTTACTTGGTATCTACTCTGCAGGGATCTACCGAAACTACTTTTTACGTACTAGCGGTATACTTTGGATCTGTTCAAATTCAACACGTACGCCATGGCTTAGCCGCAGCCTTAACCGCTGATCTTGCTGGAATTATAGCCGCGGTTGCAATTTGTAGTTACTTATTTGGTTAATTGATTCTATTCCAATCAAACATCCTCTGATAAAAATTGGGGCTAGATCCAAGATAATACTAGCTATTTACATGCTGAATTCCAGGGACTACTGGACCATGGTCCTTAGCCCTTGGTTGCAGGTACGGTTACTGTGTAGAATTTCACCTATTTGCTATGTAGATTATAAACTAATTTAGTATTTAATAATAAAAATAACGACACCCTACTGAGGAAAAAGTGGCTACTCGACATAAAACATCTTAACAGCTTATAAAATATACGCTTTATATCTTAAAAATAGGCAACAACGAATAAACACTGCTATCATCTACCATCATAAATATAATACCCACGCTGGAACCATAAGGCTCAAACTGCATGCATAATCTAGCGAACCTATTTTTTGAAAGTTTTCAGCACGGTGTTCACCCACCGGAGCATAAAAAGCATACGGATACGCTTCCAACCCAGCGTATGCCGTTTTTGGCCCGCTACATTTTACCGTTAAACCAAAACCTAGGCGCGCCTCCTAATCCTATAGTTAAAGTAGGTGATAGAGTCCTGCGCGGTCAACCCATAGCGGAACCTGCTGCCTTTTTCTCTACCACCCTACACAGCCCCGTAACCGGCTGGATTCGTGCCATAGGCAATCGCAGGGTGGCCGAAGGGGGCTTTCAATCTGCCATCGAAATAGAGGCGGATCCCTATGCTACTCAACGTCTAGATCCGCAACCGCGGCCCGACTGGCGCAAAATGAGCCGCGACGAGCTGGCCAAAGAGGTACAACGTGCGGGTATAGTAGGTCTAGGCGGCGCTGCCCTCCCGGCTCACGTTAAATATGTGCTGCGGGAAGGGGTAAAAATTCGCACCCTCATTGCCAACGGTGCCGAATGTGAACCCTACTTAACCAACGATCATCGGTTAATGGTGGAACGTCCTCAAGCCTTACTGCAAGGAATAGAGATTCTCCAAACGTTGCTTGGTGCCGAACAAAGCATAATTGGTGTAGAATTAAACAAACCGGATGCTATCGCCGAACTGCGTCGTCACATTCTGCCTGATCAACCCATAAGGGTAGAACCATTACGAGTTAAATACCCACAGGGTGACTCGAAAATGTTGATTAAAGCCCTGTTGGGCATAGAGGTACCACCCGGCGTCCGCTCTGCTGATCTAGGCATAATCATGAATAATGTGGGAACCATAACTGCTATTGCCGACTGGTTCGAACAAGGTATGCCCTATATTGATCGACGCGTTACCGTATCCGGACCTGGTGTAAAAAATTCGGCTAATCTCTTAGTACCATTGGGAACGCCAGTACGCGAAGTATTACGTTTTTGTGGTGGATTACGAGAAGACACCAAAGAAGTTTTGGTAGGTGGTCCCATGATGGGAGTATCCATCGCTAGCCTAGATGCCCCCATTATTAAAATCAGCGGTGGCATTTTAGCATTTACCGCCCAGGAGGCTGACCGTCCAGTCGAATATCCTTGTATTCGCTGTGGCCGCTGCGTAGAAGCCTGTCCATATTTTCTCAATCCATCTAAACTAGCCCGCCTGGCTAAAGCTCGCCTCTTTGAAGAAATGAAAAATGTTGGCGTTGGCGAATGTGTCGAATGTGGCTCCTGTACCTACGTTTGCCCATCGGGCATACCAATTGTGCAATTAATTCGCAGCGCGCGGGCAGATATTCGGCGGAGAAAAGGTTAATATACATGACCATCAAAGATCCCAAACTTAGGGTGTTACCATCACCTATTCTGAAACAACAGCAAACCAGTCCCAAAGTAATGCGGGATGTAATTTATGCCCTCATTCCTGCCACAATTGCCGGCATTTGGTTATTTGGAATTGGCGCCTTCTTGGTATTAGCCGGTGCTATTGCCGGCGCTATACTTGGAGAATATTGGTTCTCAGATCCCAATGTGCGTATCTATCGCCTTAAGGACGCTAGTGCCGTCCTAACCGGATTACTATTAGGATTAACCCTGCCACCCGCATTACCCGTATGGATGGCTTTCCTAGGTGGTTTATTTGCCATTGGTATCGGTAAAATTATTTGGGGCGGACTTGGTCAAAACAATTTTAACCCCGCACTAGTGGGCCGTGCCTTCCTGTTGGCAACTTTTCCCACGGCTATGACCACTTGGCACGCTCCTACTGGTTTAGCAACCGTGTATAAATCCAACTTGGCGCTACCATTTTTAAGTGGCAAGTACGATGCTATCACCGCTGCGACTCCATTAAATTTAATGAAGTTTCAGCACCAGGGCACCGGATTTTGGGATTTATTCCTGGGGTCTACAGCTGGTTCCATAGGTGAAACTAGTATGGTCTTGTTGCTCTTAGGCGGTATTTACCTAGTACTACAGCGCGCTTTGGACTGGAGAATTCCGGTTGGTATTTTGGCCTCAGTAGCAGTGTTTACCGGTATTTTATGGTTATACGATACTGCTATGTATCCAGATCCTATTTTTGCGTTAAATTCTGGAGGATTAATGCTCGGAGCTTGGTATATGGCAACTGATCCAGTAACTTCTCCTATGTCACCGCGTGGTGCTTGGATTTTTGCCGTTGGTGTCGGTTTATTAATTGTTTTAATTAGAATTTTCGGTGGTTTTCCAGAAGGTGTTATGTACGCCATACTATTAATGAACGCGGTAACCCCACTAGTAGATCGAGTAACCCAACCGCGCCTGTTTGGTACACCCAAAACCAGCATGTTTACTTGGGGTAAAAAATGATGAGCAATGTAGTAACTGAGGCCGAAATTGCAACTCCAGGTCCGATCCACATGATCGTTACCATGTGTCTAGCAGGCCTACTATCTGGGTTAATCATAGTTAGTGTTTATGAAGCCACTCTTCCTACCATAATGGCCAATAAAGCCAAAGCTATGCGTGAAGCTGCCTTTCAAGTACTGCCTGGGGTTACCAAGGTACAGCGTTGGGCCTGGCGTGACAACAAATTGGTCGTAGCGGAAAATGGTCCTAGTGGGGAAGAAGCCATGTTTGCTGGTTTTGATGCTAATGATCAGTTAGTTGGCTATGCACTGCCTGGCGCCGGGCCTGGATTTCAGGACATCATCAGCCTACTATATGGTTATCGCACCTCTGATCAACGTATCATTGGGTTGCGCATTCTAGATAGCCGCGAAACCCCAGGTCTAGGCGATAAAATATTTAAGGACCGAGATTTCCAGTTAAATTTTACAAGTTTAGCGGTAACTCCGGATATTAAAGCGGTAAAAAAAGGTACTAAAGCGGCTCCCAACGAAATTGATGCCATTACTGGTGCTACTATTTCTTCCAAGGCAGTGGTCAAAATCTTAAATACAGCCAATGCTACCTGGTTACCACGACTTGCCAGTATTAAAATTACCCATCCACAAGAAAAATAGGAGCTAATAACCTATGCCAAATAAAACTCCAGATACTTATCAGGAACTTATCAAGGGCTTGTGGCGTGAAAATCCTGTATTTGTGCAAGTGCTTGGAATGTGCCCAGTGCTTGCCGTTACTAACTCCGCTATCAATGCCCTGGTTATGGGAATTGCAACTTTTTTCGTCTTGGTTGTTGCCAGTGCCATCGTTTCTAGTTTACGTCATCTCATACCTAGCCAGGTACGCATTTCGACTTACATCGTGATCATTGCCACCTTTGTAACAGTTGTAGATCTTAGTCTTCAGGCCTTATTACCTGCGGTACATAAAGAACTGGGGGCTTTTATCCCACTTATAGTGGTTAATTGCATGATTTTAGGGCGTCAGGAAGCCTTTGCTTCCCGCAATCCTGTAATTTTAGCTGTAGCTGATGCTATGGGTATGGCCTTGGGGTTTATGTTGGCCCTATTTACCCTAGGTAGCATTCGCGAAATACTTGGCAGCGGTTCGTGGCTCGGAATACAACTATTTGGTGCGCAGTTTGAACCCTGGGTAATCATGATTTTACCACCAGGAGGTTTTTTAACCTTAGGCTTACTACTCCTGTTTTTTCAGTGGTTTAAGGAACGTAAACAGCGTTTGGTACAACGTTTAGATGAATTGGAGGCTAAATCCTAATGGGCGACTTAGTATGGATTTTTATCAGTACCTTGCTGATTAATAACTTTGTATTGGCTTACTTTTTAGGTATTTGCCCATTCTTAGGGGTAACCCAACGCCTGGATACCGCCTTTCGTTTAGGTTTGGCTACGATTTTCGTAATGTTTATCACCTCGATATGCGTATGGATTTTAAACAACTACATCCTAGTCTATGCACCATACCTAAACTTGATAACCTACATCGTGGTGATCGCCAGTACCGTACAATTCGTCGAAATGGTAATCCGCAAAGTGAGTCCGACTCTGTTTCGAGCTTTAGGAATTTTCTTACCGTTGATCACTACCAACTGTGCTATTTTGGCTTTGGCAATATTTACCACCAATAAAGGTTATGGCCTAATTGAGGGTTTAGTATATGCTTTAGGCTCCGGTATGGGGTTTACTTTAGCCATGGTATTGATGGCAGGATTACGTGAAGAAACAACTTTAGCGCCGGTACCAAGTTTGGTTAAGGGTACAGCAATGAACCTAATCATAGCTGGAATCTTGTCCATGGCATTTATGGGCTTTGCTGGTTTATTTAGTGCTGGTTAATCTTTCTATTGTTGATTGCTGCCAGCTAATATCTTGTTGCATATTATCTAAACTTCGTTTTATTTTCATCCAAAACTTTGGGGGTTGTTGGCAATCCTCAAGGTTTTTATGTTATTCTGGATTAGTTCGCCTTATTTTCCATGTAGTGTAGGGAAGAAATCATCCAGAATTTACACCAAATAATATTGGGAAATCCATTATGTCGCATTCCAGTGTCCATAATACTAAAAATATTAAGAAGGTAGTCCTAGCCTATTCCGGTGGACTTGATACCTCGGTAATTCTGAAATGGTTACAGGAGCATTATCAATGTGAAGTTGTGACTTTTACAGCTGACATCGGCCAAGGTGAAGAACTAGAGCCGGTACGTTCTAAGGCCTTAGCCGCTGGGGTTAAAGAGATTTATATCGATGATTTAAAAGAAGAATTCGTTAAAGATTTTGTTTTCCCAATGTTTCGGGCTAATGCGAGAAATTCCGGTGCCTTAATAAACAAAAAAATATATTTACAACCTTATCCTACGTTTAATGCTTTTAAATATTGAGCTCTTTCCACCTATCACTTTCATCAGTGATAGGTGGTAAGGTTTGCGTTACTGTAAATACACGGCTCAGGTGCGACTATGCTATGCTAATCGCACTTATGGACAGTAAATTAAATTGGTGTAACGCTGTTCTAAATGGGGAAACCAGCAAAAAAGTAACTTATACTACAAAGATCCTATCTTGGCACGGTTTGTTGCAAGACCGCTGCTACTCTCAAGCGTAAGGCATTTAAGCGAATAAAACCACTCGCATCCCCCTGGTTGTAAGCACCCGCATCGTCTTCGAAAGTAACAATAGCCGGGTCAAATAAGCTATTGGATTCAGATTTACGGCCGACTACCTGTACATTGCCTTTGTACAGCTTGAGGCGTACCACACCGTTGACAACGGCTTGCGTCTGGTCAATAGCCGCCTGTAACATGTAGCGTTCTGGCGCAAACCAGTAACCATTGTAAATTAAAGCGGCATATTTGGGGAGCAATTCATCTTTAAGGTGGGCCGCTTCCCGATCTAACGTTAGTGATTCCATCGCCCGGTGCGCTTTGAGCAACATAGTGCCACCTGGTGTTTCATAACAACCACGTGATTTCATTCCGACATAGCGATTTTCCACTATGTCCGCTCGACCTATGCCATGGGCACCACCTATTGTATTTAACCTGGCTAATAGATTAGCAGGACTCAGTTCTTGGCCATCGATTGCCACTGGATCGCCGTGCTGAAACGTTATTTCCACGTAAACAGGTTGCTCCGGAGCCTGTTCTGGATCCACAGTCCAGCGCCACATCGTTGGATCAGGTTCAGTCCAAGGATTTTCCAACTCATTACCTTCATAAGAAATATGTAATAAATTGGCATCCATGGAATATGGTGCTTGCCCACTTAAATGTTTCATCGCTATGGGAATATCATGGGCTTTAGCATATTGTAGCAATTTTTCTCTAGATAGCAAATCCCATTCGCGCCATGGTGCAATAATACTAATATTAGGCTTAAAAGCATAGGCCCCTAACTCAAAACGCACCTGGTCATTGCCTTTGCCAGTAGCCCCATGTGCCACCGCATCTGCTCCCGTAGCTATGGCTATTTCCACCATCCGCTTGGCGATCAATGGTCTAGCTATTGAGGTTCCCAGCAAGTATTCACCTTCATACAGTGCATTAGCCCGAAACATTGGGAAAACAAAATCTTTAACGAATTCTTCTTT
>JXSN01000117.1 GCA_001276605.1 Achromatium sp. WMS2 | reverse complement strand
CATGTTTGGTATGACTAAGTCTTGTCTAGTATGGCATAAAACCAGCTAATAATCTCAGCTAGCAGGTTGGTATTTTATTTTGTTATAGTATCTTGCAACTTACCGCTTGCTTCAAGCGTCGTGCCGCAATGCAAATGTGCAGGCGCCAAATGTTTCCGGTCATAGCGTTCTGATGCGACACCATTGGAGCTGTCTGTACCTGGGACATGGGCGTCTGTTTCATTGTCTGTTAAACTTGCAGTAGGTATTTAATCATTAATATTAGCTGGATAATCAAAAAATTCGTTAGATTCTTCTTCACTATCCAATCTAGCTATATGATAAATTGCCTCACCTTCGTTTACTAGAGGTAGGTTTACCTTGCCGATTACCATTCCAGCAGTATGGGCTATAACTTCCTCCTCCTGTTCGCCTAAAGGATCGGTTATAAACCCCAAACGCTCGTTTTTTTCCACCATAACGCCCAGCGGTACATTAGCCCTGAGAATACCACTTTGAGGTGCTCGTACCCAGGTGCTAGATTTAGCTACTAGGGAATTTTGTTGCATCCTCATCCCTGAATTACGGGGTGACTTGAACATTTTTAAGGCTCGCATTACACCGACAATGCCACGAACTCCAGTGCGAATAGCTAATTCATCAAAACGCAATGCTTCCCCACCTTCGTAAACTATTACAGGGACACCAATCTCAGCTGCGGCTTCGCGCAATGAGCCATCCCGCATTTCTGAATTCATAATTATCGGTGCTGCAAATGCCTTAGCCATGTGTTCTTCTACTGTTTCAGGCTTAAAGGCGGCTCTTATTTGTGGTAAATTATCCCTATGTAATGCACCAGTGTGTAAATCTATACCGTGAGTACTGTTTTTTACTACAATTTGTATAAAAGAATGCGCCAGGCGTGCGGCTAAGGATCCGCGTTCTGAACCTGGAAACATACGGTTTAGATCCCGTCTATCAGGTAAATAACGAGATTGACGTACAAATCCGTAAACATTTACTACTGGTACCGCAATTAAAGTGCCCCTTAGATCACGGAGGATTGGCATTTGCAATAATCTCCGGATGATTTCTACTCCATTGATTTCATCACCGTGTACAGCGCCACTTACAAATAGGGTCGGGCCTTTGATAAAACCATGCACGATGTGCATGGAGAGCATAACTTGGGTGTGGGTATATAATAATGGGAGTTGTATCTCTAATGTTTGACGCGAACCTGCGACTACAGTTTGGCCCTCAATGATTAGTGGAGAACGTGTAGGATGACGCATATTGGTTAACCCCGGCCACGCGTGCGCGTTCGGGAGTTAGCACCACCATTTATCACATTACGTTCTACTAATTCTATGATCATACTGGCTATATCTTTGCCTGTGACCTGTTCAATGCCTTTTAGGCCGGGCGATGAATTTACTTCCATCACTACAGGTCCATGATTAGCCCGTAAAATATCGACTCCAGCAACGTTTAGCCCTATTATGTTGGCAGCACGGATAGCGGTAGAACGTTCTTCGGGCGTAATTTTAATTAGAGTAGCATTACCACCACGGTGTAAATTAGAACGAAATTCTCCAGATTTGGCTTGACGTTTCATTGCAGCTACAACCCTATCACCCACAACTAAGCACCGGATGTCGGCTCCACCAGCTTCTTTTATAAATTCTTGCGCCAAAATATTTGCTTTTAATCCCATAAATGCTTCTATAACACTACTTGCTGCTTGCGAAGTTTCGGCCAACACTACTCCTATCCCCTGTGTACCTTCTAATAATTTTATCACCAAAGGAGTTCCACCCACCATTTGTACTAGATCTTGAATATCGTCTGGGGAATGGGCAAAGCCGGTTACTGGAAGCCCTATGCCTTTACGAGATAACAATTGCATGGCGCGTAATTTATCGCGTCCCCGGGTAATAGCTACAGATTCGTTTAATGGATACACTCCCATCATTTCGAATTGACGCAGTACCGCAGTTCCATAAAAGGTAACCGATGCGCCAATGCGTGGAATCACGGCATCGATTCCTTCTAGTGGGGATCCTTTATAATGTATACTGGGATGGTGTGAGGTAATGTTCATATAACAACGCAATACATCTAGCACTAATACTTCGTGTCCGCGCTGTTTAGCGGATTCTACTAGACGTTGGGTTGAATACAATTTCGGATTACGTGATAAAATAGCAATTTTCATAATTGAATATTTCAT
This sequence comes from Achromatium sp. WMS2, assembly GCA_001276605.1. GTDB lineage: Bacteria > Pseudomonadota > Gammaproteobacteria > Chromatiales > Chromatiaceae > WMS2. The sequence goes on along the minus strand of JXSN01000117.1, from coordinate 4,555 downwards.
TGGGGAGATTGGAGAGAATTAAATCTGCTGATGCTAATTATAGTTTAGCATAATATAATATACTGTGTCTATTGACGGTCATTGCGAACAAGGGTTAGGGATGGCTAAACCGATCTAAACTTAGCACGACGGGCTTGGCTTAGTTTATTGGTTGTTTTCGTGGTTATTTTATTTGGAGTTTGTTATATTGCATCCGTATGAATACAAGGGAACATCAGGGCTAGCAATAGCTAATAAGCAACTTTTAAGTTAAAGCATTCCTTTGGTGTGAACAACCAATTTATAAATTATTAAATCATTATAAAATCTATGTATAACAAAAAGATAGGCCTAAAATTCCGCGGTTTTCTTCCGGTAGTGGTAGACGTTGAAACTGGTGGTTATAACCCAAATAGGGATGCGTTGCTGGAGATTGCGGCGATTATAATTGGTATGGATGCCAGGGGCCATTTGGAGCCAGTTACGGATCTTTTTTGCAATGTGGAACCTTTTCCCGGCTCCAATCTAAATCCCGATGCCTTAAAATGCAACCGTATTATCCCGGATCATCCGTTCCGTGATGCCAAGCCAGAGCATGAGGCCTTGGATATAATTTTTAAACCCATTAGGCAGGCGCTGAAGCCTAGCGGTTGTCGTAAAGCTATCCTGGTAGGACACAATGCATTTTTTGATCTAGATTTTATCAAGGCCAGTGTGATGCGCACTGACAATAAAAATAATCCATTTCATAGATTTAGTACCTTGGATACAGTAACTTTAGGTGCTATGGCATATGGGCATACGGTGCTTCCAGAAGCTTGTAAACGTGCTGGTTTAGGCTGGAATGATCATGAGGCACATTCCGCAATATATGATGCAGCGCAAACGGCAAAACTGTTTTGTCTGATTATGAATCGCTGGCATGATGCGACCGTTTCGTAACATGCAGGCATTCGCCTTGCTGCTTGAAAGACATGTTGACTACGAGCTTGATCAATTAATTTGGATTGCGTCGCATTAATACTGGTATCCTATACGCTAAGCAGTGCAGTATTTGTTATGACCTTCCCCAATAAGGATCTATGGTCCAAACATTACTTGGTCAAGCGTTTGTTTGGCAACCAAATTTATCGATCACAAGCGTGGTAAGCAGTTACAAATAATGTTTAATAGACATATTGTCACTAATGATTTTATCAACTACATTCTCACATAATTTATAGTCATGAATTCTCAGGAACTTCGCGCTGTATTATCCCTTGCAACCATATACGGTCTACGCATGCTAGGGTTGTTTTTAATTCTGCCCGTATTCGCTATTTATGCTAAAAACTTACCAGATTATACTCCAGTAATGGCGGGGTTAGCTATTGGTGTTTACGGTTTGGCTCAGGCCTTATTGCAAATACCGTTAGGGCTATTATCGGATCGCATAGGCCGTAAACCGGTGATAATAGGCGGATTATTAGTATATGCCCTTGGTAGTATGACGGCAGCCCTCGCCAGTACCTTGCATTGGATAGTTATAGGACGTGCCATTCAAGGTAGCGGGGCCGTAGCAGCTGCTATTATGGCTTTAACCGCGGATTTAACGCGGGAAAATGTACGCATACGGGCTATGGCCATTATCGGAATTGGGATTGGGGCTGCATTTATGCTCTCCATGTTTTTAGGGCCTATTTTGGAACATTGGATAGGAATTTCTGGAATTTTTTGGACTACATGTGTTCTAGCGATTTTAGGTGTACTGGTAACCATATTTTTAGTTCCACAACCTAAGTATTTACAAATACATAGGGATGCAGAAACCATCCCAGCACAATTCAGTGCGGTGTTATCTAAACCAGACTTACTTAGAGCATATTTTGGTATTTTTACTCTACAAACATTAATGACCTCGCTGTTTTTAGTTGTCCCCTTGGAATTACAGGCCTTAAATATACCCAATAGGCACCATTGGTACGTTTACGTACCCGTAATGTTGTTATCCGCTGTGGGAATAATCCCGTTGATATTGCTGTCAGAGCGTTGGCATAGAATGAAAAATATTATTTTAGGTAGTATTTTAACTTTAGCCATTGCTGAAGGTGCTTTGATAGTACTAAATAAAGAAGTTGTTACTTTAGCTACAGCATTATTAATGTATTTTATTGCATTTAACGTTCTTGAGGGATCATTACCATCTTTAGTTGCAAAACTAGCACCAGTATCGGCCAAGGGCACCGCCATGGGAATTTTTGCTAGCTCCCAATTTTTGGGAGCTTTTTGCGGAGGAGTAGTGGGTGGAATAGTGCACCATGCTTTTGGACAGCAAGCTGTATTTATTATGGGAAGCGTTATTGCAAGTTTATGGTTTATTGCGGCTTATGGAATGGCCAATCCACCAGCTTTAACTAACAAGATGTTACGCGTAGGCCCTATAAATGCCTTTCAAGCAGAACAACTTAGCCTAAGGTTACGGGCCGTACCTGGTGTGGTCGAAGCCGTAGTGATTACAGAGGAGGAATTGGCATATCTTAAGGTGGATAATGCCATTTTTAAACAAGAGAGTTTATCCGAATTTACTCCAGAAGAATATGTAATAACGACATAATGATTTAAATTGTATTTGTATCGGCATAATTATTTGCTCAAGTACAAAGCATTAGGAATCTTTTTAACTAGATTCAGGAATTGACATGCTAATTTTTGAACATTCACGCCCGGGACGGCGTTGTGTAACTCAAGCTCCCAACATTGATGTAAATATCAATGATATACCGCAAGATTTGTTAAGACAGCAACCGGCTGTGCTGCCAGAGGTATCAGAATTAGATGTGGTACGCCATTATACTAGGTTATCCCAGCAAAATTTTTCTATTGATACCGAGTTTTATCCCTTAGGCTCATGTACCATGAAGTATAATCCTAGAGCTAGTAATAGTTTAGCTATGTTACCAGGATTTTTAGAACGGCACCCATTAGCTCCTGAGAATCATAGTCAAGGAGTAATGGCATGTTTATTTGAATTACAGGAGTTACTGCGCGAGCTTACTGGTACCGCTGCCGTATCCTTAACGCCTGCGGCTGGGGCACAGGGGGAATTTGCTGGTGTTGCCATGATTCGAGCTTATCATGAAGCCCGCGGTGATAACTTGCGTTCTGAAATTATTGTCCCAGATGCAGCTCATGGTACTAATCCAGCTACCGCGGCCATGTGTGGGTATTCAGTGCGAGAAGTAGCAACAACTGCATCTGGTGATTTAGATCTCAAGGCTTTAGATGCGGTGCTAGGCCCTAAAACTGCAGGAATTATGTTGACCAATCCATCTACGCTAGGAGTATTTGAGCGTAATATTCAAGATATTGCGATGCAAGTGCATAAAGTTGGTGGTTTGCTGTACTACGATGGGGCCAATTTAAACGCTATCTTGGGTAAAGTACGTCCAGGGGACATGGGGTTTGATGTAATTCATTTAAATTTACATAAAACTTTTTCTACACCACATGGTGGAGGTGGACCTGGGGCCGGACCAGTTGGAGTTTCTAAGCGCCTGGAACCTTTTTTGCCAGTACCAATGATTGCATATGATGGCAGAGATTATACCTGGATTACCGAGAAGGAACGGCCTCAAAGCATTGGTCGCATGTCGGCTTTTGCCGGCAACGTTGGCGTATTGCTGCGTGCCTATGTGTACGCCAAAATGCTGGGACAAGATGGGATGCGCCGCGTTGCTGAATATGCCACATTAAATGCCAACTACCTATTAAAACGCTTGACTGAATCTGGTTTTGAAGCTGCGATCCCACAGCGCATGGCCACACATGAATTTGTATTGACTTTACGTAGTGAGGCCAAGAATTTAGGGGTCCGGACTTTGGATTTTGCCAAGCGCTTACTGGATTACGGTTATCACGCACCGACCACATATTTTCCATTGTTGATACCTGAGTGCATGTTGATTGAACCAACTGAGACGGAATCTAAAGCCACTTTGGATGCGTTTATAGAGGCAATGAGTGATATCAGACAAGAGGCAGAACAGAATCCCGAGTTAGTAACATCAGCACCACATAATTTACCAGTGCAGCGCTTAGATGATGTGCAGGCAGCGCGGGAATTAAACCTAGCTTGGCGTGGTTAGTTGCAGTATTTTACTTCCTTCTAGCACGTCCTGTGGCCATATGATGCACTATGTAAAAATGTAGCTAATTGCTGGGTTGTTATTCTTTGCAACCCAGGCTGCTGTTACTAAAGATATGAAAAACAATGAATAAGTATGATATTTTGTTGGCGATTAAAAATGCAAAAAAAGCTCACAATCAGTGGATTGAAAATGCCAATTTCCTGATTGAGGGTGGACTAATAGATGAAAGCTTTGCGCCGGTGAGTGCTGCCGAGTGTCAATTTGGGATTTGGTATTACACCATGGGACAGGCTTTTAAACATCTGTTTAGTTTTCGCGGTATAGAAAAAAAACATATTGCTTTACACCAGACCTACCAAGAAATATTTGAAATGATGGCCGCTCAGGCCAACAAACCTGTATCTTTTATGGGAAGATTATTTGAGACATCATCACGTAATGTCGGAATG
>JXSN01000116.1 GCA_001276605.1 Achromatium sp. WMS2 | reverse complement strand
TTTCCTAACCTACTGGAATTAGCTGAAAACCCGGCTTTACGTAATATATTGTTACCACAGGCACTCAATCCCCCCAAATGGTGGGATAACTTTTATAGATATTTGGCAACTACGGCCGCTTCTGCCGCTACCATACCGCCAGTGCCCAAGCCCAGGCCTAAACCACCGCCGACGCCACCAGCAATGCTTCCACCAGCAGCACCGAGGCCGCCACCGACACCACCACCGAGGCCGCCACCGACACCACCACCGAGGCCGCCGCCAGCACCGCCACCGACGCCACTACCGCCGCCGACGCCGCCACCGACGCCACCACCGCTGCCGCCACCGACGCCGATACCGCTGGCTCGACCACTAAAGTCGGTATACATTGCACCCATTTGCACAACTTCACCACCTTTGCAATTGGCGGGATCGATGGTTACAATCTGACTTCCGCGATAGTTGGTCTGACAGCCACTGGGATACACCAAGCCCACCGCTCCGTCTTCCATCAGCATAACTCTGTCGCCACGCTCTAGGGTTACACCATTGCTGGCGGTGCGAAAGCCGTTACCTTGGCTAACCAGAACCAAGCCAGTTACGCGTTCCAGGCGCACCATAGGATCCGCGGCATAACCAACATTCACTACCAATGTGGCACTTAACGCACTGAATAAAATAGCCTTTTTCATACCATTCCCTCAAATAAATCCGCTTACTTCAAGACTCAGTATAGCATACTTAAAAGATAAATAAATAGGGTGCAAGGTCACAAATCAGCCAGTACTATTTATTGGTCTTAAGTACTTGTACCCCATCAAACCAGGCCCCGCCCTCAAGTCTGTTATCATACAAGGTATTGCCCACAGAATACAACCGCAATATTTGGCTGGCGCAAGACTTATCAGCAATTTTAAACTGCACCGCGATGGAATGCCAATCGTTAGTGCCAAGCAATCTTTTACTAGTGAATAGTACCGTATCTGGATTGTTGCTGCAAACTAATTTCCATACCAGGCCGCCGCGCCCATGTAGGGAATCAGTGCGCACCGCCACTGAAAACATATAGGTTCCTGGATTTAGCAATAGATATTGGTACACATTATTAAATACAAACTCATCACCTGTAAACGTTAGGTGTAATGCGTAATTACCACTAATGCCATAGCTATTCTCTTGGGCTATTGTAACTCCAGGTCTGTTCACAAAATTCCAATCAAAACCTGTATTGGTAACTGGTAATTCAAAACCTCCATTATACACATTTTGCAAATGCGGTAATTGTTTAGGACCTAATCCGCCTACCCAGGTAATATATGCTTCAGACCAATCTTGATCTCGGATAAAACGGTTTATCGTTGCTTCTCTTTCAATATTGGTTAGCGGAACTTTAGATTGACGACGCATGGCTATGATAAAGTGCACAGTATCGACAGAAGCGGCCGTAGTTGCCAAATATCTATAAAAGTTATCCCACCATTTGGGGGGATTGAGTGCCTGTGGTAACAATATATTACGTAAAGCCGGGTTTTCAGCTAATTCCAGTAGGTTAGGAAACTTTTCATATTGCAAAGATGGTCTGACTTCCATATTGCGACTGAGATAGAACATGGAATTTAGGGGTTGACCTCGATTATCCCAATATACTGCCAGGTTAAATAATAACACTGGATTAGTTGGCTCCAGGCGACTAGCCTGTAGAGCAAATGCATCCGCCTTGTTGATGTTGCCAGCTCGCAGATTCAAATTGGCTAAAGTTAATAGAATCTGACCATTGGTTACATTTCCAATATAGGCCCTGCTAGCTAATTCCACAGCACGCGGCACATCAGTTTCCATAACCTGTTTAGCCGCAGCATGCAGGGCGGTGGCGTTTTGTGGGTCCCAAGCCAGGGTTTTGTCTATGAACGCATGATCGGATTTAATCACAAAAGACTCGTAATAGCTAACCATTTGATTGGTTATTATTTTTCCGATACCAAACAACACCAACACTATCAAAATAGCGCGCCATAAAAATAGATACATAATATTAGCAACTATCAATCGCAAAACATTGCATAGAATTTGGGAAAACACTTGATCTAATTTCGAAAACCAAGCCAACTCAACTTAAAGCCCAGGGGCTGGAGTAAAAGCTTGCTACGTATGGTCGGTGTCATAAACGGCTGCGCTAAAACCATCCGTAGCCATGCGCAATAAATCTTAACTTACTGAATTAATTAATGATTAAGCCTAAAATATGAATCTTTACTAGAGAAAGCATCAGGATACAGTAACGGACATACGTCCCAGCATGTGTCAGTTTTGGCCGGTACCCAAGAGCTAGTCGCAGTCTGTAATTGGGATGTAGAACTTCCAATGGTCTTGCCATAGTCTAACCCCAGATAAAAACCCGCCAACGTACCTAATGCGAATGCCATAACCAGACGTACAATCTTGGATAATAGTTGACTGGTTGATATGGCAAACTTTGTACCTATTCGTCTACGTTTTTTTCTGGTATATTTTGCTCGTTCCGGTGTAACTTTAACCTTTGATTGAGCCGGATTACCATGGTCTACACCATAGCTAGCGGAATCCGGTGTAGCCTTTGGCATTATAGAACTATCATATGATAATTTGGTTTGAGGATTTTTCAAAATCCCATATGCAGTGTTGAGTACTATGGCACAATCGGAGGCATAGGTTTTAGATTCTAAGTGCTTATCGGGATGAAATAGAGAAATTAACAACCGATAGCGGATTTTAACCTCATCAATTTGGGCGCCAGGTCCTAGGCCAAATAACCTGTAGTAATTTTTGGGATCTGCAAATAATACTACTTTGATTAGGAACATGCCACAAAAATATAGATGCTGCGGCTGTTTACCAATGCTCAAAGCTAAATTATTCCATATTTTATCGGTTAATGGTTCATTCAACACCCTTAAGAATGAGGTAAAATCTTGCCTAATGTATAGTTTTTGATCTATGTAATCAGCGCACCGTACTGGCTTGTCATAACAACGGCAAGCTAGGATAAAAAGGTCCTGGGTATCGCGATTAACCACTTTAATTATCAACTAGATCGCTTATTAGCTAGTTTATCCTGTTCTTGACTACCGTAATCATACTGGTAATCATAGCTTGATCCGTAGCCGTATCCATATCCATATCCATAGCCGTATCCATAGCCGTATCCATAGCCGTATCCATAGCCGCGGCTCCTCACGGAATGCTTAGTCAGTAAACCACCAACAATGTTAACTTTAACACTACTGCGTAATCGCTTGATAGAACCCAGCAAGATTCCTTTGCGCGCCTTTTCCGAGTCTACAACCAACACGGTACCACGTGCCATGCTTCCCAATACGATGGCATCGGCCAAACCAATTACCGGCGGTCCGTCCAATACTACCAGGTCAAATTTATTTTCAGCGGCTAATAGTAGATCCAGCATCCCTGACCCCGAAAGTAATTCTGCCGGATTTGGAGGCAAAATACCTCCTGAAGTAATAACCCATAAGCCGGGAACTTTGGATCTTTTGACTATTTCCGCATAACCTACAGCACCCGATAGGTAATGCACGATGCCAATCTCGTTATCTACCGCTAATGCCTTATGTATGCTAGGGTTTCTTAAGTCACCTTCTACCAGGAGAACCCTTTTTCCCAACTGTGCAAAGGTAACAGCAGTACTTATGCTCGCCGTTGTTTTACCTTCCCCCGGCGTGGAACTGGTAAAATGCAAAATCTTGGGTACCCCAGTATTGGTTAGGAAGGATAACGACGTTCGAAATGATCGGTAAGCCTCAGCTAGATGAGACTTTGGAACCGCATGCGGTAACAGTGCGATTTGTTCGTACTTACTGACATCGGTAACCATCGGTATAGTTCCCAAAGAAACTAGTGCCGTCATACGTTCCAAATCAGATATATTCTTGATGCTATCGTCCAAGTTTTCTAGCAATAATGCTAATGCAATTCCTATGGTTAGACCAAGTATTACACCAATAGCAACATTTAAGGTTAGCTTTGGTTTGTAGGGTATACGTGGAACTTCGCCGGGGTCAACAACGGAGATGTTATTACTTACCCCACTTGCAACTCCCACATCTTTCATCCGTTGCAGCAAAGCATCATAAACCTTACGATTAGTATCTACATCACGTTTTAAAGTTAAATATTCAGTATTCTTGCTTTGTAAATCTAAAATTTCTTGTTTAATTTCACCCACTCTAGCCCGTAACTTGTCCTCCTTATCCTTAGCTTCTCGATATTTCGAGGTCACAGCCTCCATAATACTACGAGCCTCAGAGGCAATTTTATCATTTAAATCAGCTATTTCAGTAGCTAATTTAACCATTTCTGGGTAAGCTGGTTTATAGATGCGTAAATTGCGTTGATACTTACCCTCTAGCTCGGCTAAAGATTGCTTATACTTTTGAATTACTTGACTTTCAAGTATGCGTATATGTCCTAAACTACCTGCGGTCTGCATTTCCTTATATTCTGATTCGGCGGCTATGCGTTCGGTCTCGGCTTGTAACAACTCCTTGCTCAGTGCATTAATTTGGGTGGTTAGGAATGCCTCCTTGTTTTCTAGATCAATTATTTGGTAACGTTGAGCATAATTCACTAATTTGCGCTCTGAGTCTTCCAGGTCCGCACGTACCTGTTTCAACTGCTCATCTATATATTTTCTAGCAAAGGTAGATACCCCAAATTGTCTTTCTATGGTGATATCCATAAAATTTTTCGCAACCGCATTCACTATTTTGGCCGCCAATTGCGCACTGCGGCTGTCAAAAGATATTTCCACCAACCTTGAGTTTTTTACTGGACTAACAGTTAGCGCCTTCAAAAACCTAGATTCTATGTCCTGAGTAGGGTCTTCATCTGAAGTTTGGCCGTTATTGGTGTCAAATATGCTGCCGATGTAGCTTTTAAACCCTGCAATGAAGGAGCTACTTTTTTCCGGCATAAAATAAGGATTAGTGGCCAACTGCTGTTCATTAATAACGCGACGCGCCAAGGTGCGGCTTTTCAGTAGTTCGTATTGAGTCTGATAAAATTCTTTGTTGGTACTGGCATTTTCGCCCGTTGATAAGTTACCTTCTTCCACAACCTTGGTGCTTTCCATCTCTATTTGCAGTACCAGGGTACTACGATAAACGGGGGTTAGTAAATAGGTCACAACTATGGCTATGAGCACAACGATCCATAACGCATTCAGAACTACAGCTTTGCGTCTGAGAATTACAAACCAATAGTAAATAAGATCTATAGTATCGCTATCAATTGCCTGTTCCTGACCAGGACTTTGTTGGTAGGAGCCATAGGCACCGTACCGAGAAGGCAAGTGACCAGAGGTTGCGTCAGGCCTTAAATCCGATGGTTGTAACGATCTAGGCATTAAATTTAAGCCCCATAAAATTCCTACACTCTGCGCTTGAAACGGCTAATACGGTCTGATGGTACCAAAACCGATAAAACCACGTAAAGTACCGGCTATCCGTTCTATTAGCTCTCTATCATCAGAACGCGGTACCACGACGATATCGCCCTTAACTATAAATGGATCCTCCACTATACCCTTACGCACTTGATCTATATTTATTAGATAACCTACAGCTTTCTGATCTGGAGTAGTCCTAAAAATTACCACATTCTCATAATCGGCATATTTATCAAAGCCTTTGGATTTGGCAAGGGCTTGTAATAATGTGGTCTCGCCCTCTAGTGGGAAGGTTCCAGGCTCTTTCACCTCGCCCTCTACGGTATATTTTTGACTTTCGTATTCCTTTACGAATACCGATACATGTGGATTTTGCAAAAAATCTTTAGCATAGGCGGCGGTAAGAAAATCTTCAGCGTCTTCTACAGTAAGGCCCTCAAGCTTTACTGATCCTAACAGGGGTACTGATATATACCCTCTAGAATTAATCCGTGCGGTATGCTTTAAATCCTCTACCTGAAAAACTTCAATTTCCAAAACATCACGGACACCTATACGATAGCCAGTGTCAATATCTTTGTTTCTAGGTAAAATAAGTGAAAAATCTACTACTTTTTTATTGGGATCTTTGGCGGCTGGTTCGGAGGCCCCAAAAGGTCTGTTGGCATGTGCTGAGTAACTTTGGGGACCACCCTTATGAAGTGGATTCTGTAATCTCTGAAGATCACCTATGTCGTCAGCACTTGCAAACTGATGAAAACTTAATAATATCATCAACCAGTAAATGTTTATCTTCAAATGGGTACTTGATCTGATATTTCTTTCGGTATGCAGTTGCCACATTATATACAATTATCCCAATGTTATACAAAATAAAGTTACTAAATTCAGAAACTTCAGCCAACATTAAGTATGATCGAAAATCGTATCCAACTCCCGAACCAGACACACCACAGCCTACCAACCAACATAACGACAATGAGGCCTTCGGTCCCAAATTCTATCTACTGGCTAAACGACTGACCAATTTTAATCCAAGGTAAATACTTACCCTTATTTGCAACCAATCCCATCGTTCTAAATTGGGCAAGCATCTAGTTGTAATTGCTCGTGGATGAACCAGACCTTAATGTTTGGGTTAAAAAATTTAACAGATTAGATATGGGTATAAACTGATTATCTTTAGCATTACGTGCCCGATACTCTATGGTGCCAGCATCCAAAGATTTCTCACTCAGCACCAAACGCTGGGGAATTCCAATTAATTCCTGATCGGCAAACATTATACCGGGTCTGACATCCCTATCGTCAAGTAATACCTCAAATCCAGCTGCTTGTAAATCAGCATAAAATTTAGTT
>JXSN01000115.1 GCA_001276605.1 Achromatium sp. WMS2 | reverse complement strand
GCTAAATTTAAAAATTTTGATTTATCAATTTGCATGTTTTTTTATTACAACAAGAGATGCGCCTAACTTTGCTCAAACCTAAAGGATTGTCGTGGTCTATACCATCTGCAAAAGAATTATGTAAATCGTGGCTTGTTACCTGATATACCAGCCCAATCCAATTGCCCACTACTGCCTCAGCAGTATCGTGCCAGGTATTGTGCAGCTTGGGTAAAATTATGGCCTCTGGAAAAGTTGGTAATACCGTATCTTTGGCCTTGGCTTGTACTAATAATTCCTGATATTCTAGCAAGATAGCCTGTTCTTTTGGTGGCAAATAATGCTTAGGAAACGGTGGCAATGGCTGATCATCTTTTTGCACCGCGTGTAATAATTCACGTTTGTATTCCTTAAGTAAACTCACCGTATCATATTCGGGATGTCCCTGGAAAAATACCATGCGAAAACCATCAGTACTTACAGCAAGATGTACGCCGACATCATCACTACAGGCTAAAATTCTGGCCCCAGCGGCTTCGAATTGCTTACAAGAAATATCATTCCATCTTGAGTGTGGTACATCAAAGTGGGTATTAACATCCTTGATCAGGGGATGTTCGGTATCACATATCTTATGACGAAATACCCCCCAACGTTTGTTGTTTTGTAATACACGGCGCTGCTTGTACCTGGATTCTAACACAGCATGAGTAGCAAGGCATGAACATAAGGTTGAAGCTACATTATCATATGCCCAATCAATAACACAGTTTAGTGGCTCCCAAAACGGCTCTGAGGATAAATCAGGATGTGTTACATTTGCGCCTGTTATAATCAAGGCGTCCAAGCCCGTTTCTTGAATTGTCTCAAAATTATCATAGTAGCGTGCAATATGCTCCTTGGCCCTATTACCACGTTCCAATTCCGGTAATGTGAATGGATGCATATAAAACTGGGCAATAGGGTTGCTTTCGCCAACTAATCTAAAAAATTGACGTTCAGTAGCATTTAACGCCTTATCCGGCATCATGTTCAACAAGCCGATATGTAATTCCCTTATATCTTGATGTTGAGCACGCTGCAAGTCAAGTATGGTTTGACCGTCCTGACGCAGTCTGGCAAAAGAAGGCAAATCATTGTGAGCAACTAAAGGCATATACGCTCTGTTCTAAAAAGTATGTTTTTAAGTAAAGCCGGCTTGGTAAATTTAAGTGATCCAGATAAAGTGTTATTAACAGACCATTAATCGTCTTGATGGCCCTCTAAATAATAGCATCTTTTTTGAACTACAATGTGTCAGTATCATCTCTAGCTATAGTTACTTCCAATAACTCATTGAAATCTGTTTCGTCCCTTATCCCCGCTACTTCCTTGGAAGTAACGGTATAACCAAAGGGCTTAGCAATGGCTTCGTAGCGCGGAACCCGTGATTTAAATAAACGCGGAAAGATCCAACTAGTGAAGGCGTCTGGATCCATTTCTGCCGCATAAGTTAAGTTATTCTCCAAGAGGTATTCTTGCAAATGCTTATCTAAAAAAACTGGCCTATAATACAGAGGTTTGGGATCGCTTTGGGCCCGTTTAATTAACTTGTTTTCCTCACGCTCTGTTGTGACTTTTATGTATAGGATTAATGTGTGCGCCACTAGTGAATCAATAACACTTGGTTCTTCCAGTTCGCATAAACTGCCACCGACGTCATTTACGAAATGCGGATAACCGTATATTTCCTTTGATTTGTCAATAAAAACAGGAACATCACGCATAGCTTCTATTTCACCCAAACGATATAGTGCCTGACGCCGCTTAAACTCCCCTAGAGGGATACCGCCAAGTTCTGGATTACCCAGTTTCCCGATAAAACTAAGTACTGGACCTAAATCATCAACTTTGATGATATTGCTGATATGGATCCAGTCGCGGCGCAACAAGTCCCGTAAAAAAGGTACTTGCATAGCCTGCTTTTTGATCTGATCTAATATAGGTTCATTTAGATATCGGGTTCCAATTCTATAGTCTCCAGAGTAGTGAAACCACTGATTATGTCGCAAAATACTGGCTAGATGAGTTTTACCAACTCCAGACATTCCGAGCAGTGTAATGCTCTTATGCTTCCAGTCTCGATATTGTTCAACACTGAACTTCATAATTATACAGGACAACCCAAGGTTTATTTATATTAATTTGATGGGTATATTTAAGCCGAGGTGCTCAGAATCCAGGCACATACCCCCAAAAAAGCCATCACTGATGCTAGTATAGATACAAAGGTTAAACTTGAAGTTACCGTTTGCTTGAAACCAGAAGTTGTATTAAAATAACACGTAATACGGCATAATGATAAGGATATAACCCCGGTAATTACACCGCCAATTGTGGCATATATTCCGGATATTTCTAGTAACTCAATATTATTCATTGTTTAATTCTTCCAAAATTACTTGCGTCAACAATGTGAGTCTTAGTTAATCTAATTAAGCTCGGTCTTAGCAACACGATCTAGCAACGTCTCCACCGCCTGCAATGGTGCTATGTGTTCATATATTATTTTATAGACCTGCTCGCAGATTGGCATTTCTAATCCAAGTTGTTGAGATTGATTAAATACTGATTTAGCAGTAATAACCCCCTCTACCTCCTGCCCTATTTGCTGACAAGCTTGGTTAGTAGTTATGCCTTGCGCTAGTAGCACTCCAAATCTTCTATTGCGGGATTGATTATCAGTGCACGTTAATGCCAAATCTCCCAAACCAGCTAATCCATTGAAAGTATTGGCTTTTCCACCCAATGCTAATCCCAGTCTGGTTAACTCAACAAGACCACGTGTAATTAACGCGGCTCTGGTATTAGCTCCGAAACCTAGCCCATCAGCTATACCGGCTGCAATAGCCAAAACATTCTTAGCGGCACCGCCTACCTGCACTCCTACAATGTCGTCACTTGTGTAAGCCCGCAACCTTTTGCTATGCAAATAACTACTTACCTGTTTGGCATAATCGTGATCAACGGATGCTACGGTCACGGCTGTAGGCAAGCCGGCGGCCACTTCCTTAGCAAACGTAGGTCCTGAAATTACTGCTGTTTTGCGGTTATTACCTAAAATTTCCGCAGCAATGTGGTGCAATAATCTATTATCGCTTGGATTAAACCCCTTAGTCGCCCAACTAATACCAGTATGCGTTGACATTAATGATTCTGAGGTTCTTAACACAGTGGCGAAAGCATGGCTGGGTACTACAATCAGCACTTCGGATACGTCACTGAGAGCAGCTTTGAGTTCGTCAGTAATAACCACACTCGCTGGCAAAACAAAACCTGGTAAAAATTCTTTATTTTCCCTGGCGCGTTCCAAACGTTCCATGTGCTGAGATTCATGTCCCCACAATCTAACCTGTAATCCATTGCGAGCCAACAGGATAGCCAGGGCTGTTCCCCAGGATCCGGCTCCAAGTACTGCTATGTGCCTAGTTATAACAATAGAGGACATCTCAATTCAACACACGACCACCAGCTGTTGGCATAGCCTCGCCTTCCTCAGCAGCTGGCGCCCGCCTAGCTAACCCCTGTTGGTGTTTAACGTATAAGGCATCAAAATTTATAGGTTGTAACACTACTTGAGGAAAACTTCCTTTAGTGATGAGATCGCCTATAGCCTCGCGAGCATAGGCAAATAATACATGGGGACAATGCGTACCCAAAAGCCGCAAGCGTTCATGCTCTGGAAACCCGGTGATAGTAAATATTCCAGCTTGTTGTACTTCAGCTACATATATGGTGCGATCTGGGATCTTAGAAGTTAATGTGATGGAAAGAACTACCTCAAAAGTATTGTTGTCCAGGCTGTTAATGGTGGTATTCATAGTCATATTGTTTTCCGCTTGACCATCTTCGCGAAATATCGCTGGTGCATTCGGAATTTCAAATGAAGCGTCCTTGAGGTAGATACGCTGAATAGCAAATTGATTTTTATCGTGATCACTCATAATTTTTCTCTAGGGCTATCATACTGTAGTGCCAAACTAATTCTACTGCATAAGACTAATGGTTTTTTCTGGTTATAGGTAGCCCGGCATTTTCCCAAGCCAAGATGCCGCCACGTAGGTTGTAAACTTTGGCAAAACCATTGCCAAGTAATTGCCTACAGGCTTGAGCCGATCTAGCCCCCGAGTTACAAATCATGATTATTGGGCGTTCCTTATGCTTTTCCAAGGTGGATAGTTGCTTTAAGACGAGGTTTAAAGGAATGTTTAGCGAATGAATGACGTGTCCATTAACAAACTCTTCGATTGAGCGTACGTCTATAACCAAAGCATTATCATGGTTAATGACAGACACTGCCTCTAGTGGATCTATGCTGTTTCTGTTTCCAGCTACTATGTCGTACCCAAGTATTAGTAATATTACAATTAGGGCTAATACTAATTCCCAATGGTTCCCTATAAACTCGATTATTTGTGCAAATTGCACACAGCCTCCTTAGTTATATTTTAATTCGATTATGAATATGGATTAATTAAATTTACACCAGCCAATCACCAATGGTTAGTGGTAGCCCAAAAGCCTCGATAACCATAATTTTATACCATATTACCTTTGTACTATCAATATATTAATTAAAATCGTTTTTTGCAATGTGATTAGGGGGTGGTGACACATAATACTATTAGGGTTAGGTTTGTGTGGGGATGCTGGAGCGTCCCCAGGTTGGAAAGTGGGAACGATCAATTCCGTGTGATTACGCATTGCTAATCGCACCTAAGATTTTTTAGCGAATAACTTTTTTAACAACTCATTGACATTAACCCTAACGCCAAACAAACTGGGGTTTATTGTTATGATTTCATCAATGTGATCAATTAAATCTTGTTCTTCTTTAAACCCCTGGGCTTCTAACATCCTAATAATTTTGTCTAATCTGACGAGCATTTCACTTTCAGTTGGTGGGGCCACTATACCGAGTAATTCACTTATTTTGTAGGATGTACTGGCATCTTCTGGTGGTAAATATTCAGTTTGTCCTTTAGCCTGGAGTTTAAGCAAATAATCGTAATTAACGCTCAGTTGGGGGTTATCGGGTAAGCAGATTTTTTCCACAACATTTAGTTGATTAAAGCGGCGATGAATATCGTTGAATGTGAAGCGTAAAATGCTAAGGTACTCTCGCTGTTGGGGGCCATTGATTTGTAAAGTTATGCGCTTGTTTGCCGTTTCTACTAAGGCTTTGGTATTGGTAGTTGGTTCTTGGAGTAATACCCCGGTACGCCAGTAGGTGTTGTCTAGAATGTCATTGTGCATTCTGATGATAAAGCGGGTAAAAACGGATTTGGGTAAAAAGTTATATTCGAGGATGAAATATAAGGCCTGGGTATCGTCAAAGCTGAAATTAGGTTCATCAGTGGAAAATAGATCTGGTAATAGGTATTCGTTGGCATTGAGAGAATAGCATATTTCAAATTTTTTCATTACTTCTAAGATATAATCATGTTTGCGCACTGGGTAAATAGTGGCATCGAGGAGTTTTTTTAGGTCGCTACTTTTTAGTTTGCCGTTGCCAGCTAGATGCGCTGCATTTATAATGGTATAAACCGCTTCGGTAAGCCATTGGGGGTTAATGACGTTGGTTTCTTGTAACCAGCGGTCTTGAAAGTGGTGGATAATGCCGAGGTCGTGTAGAAAATTAATTAGGGTGTTTTGTGCGGATTCGTCGTTAATTCCATGGGCTTGGCAAATATCTACGTAGTGTTCATAGCTAGTAAAGTTGGTGTGTTGGGCTTGTTCCACAATGGCGGTTTTGACTTGAAACCAGGTTGTGGGAAATCGGGTGTGCAATAATTCAATGTCGGGTAAGGTAGCTTGAATGGTGGTTTTAAGTTCGTCAAGTCCGGCCTTGGTATAACAGGAGATGCGGTTTATGTGTTTTAGGTTGGGGTAACGTTGTTTAAGTTGTCGTAGGGAGAGGTTGAAATGGGGATTTTCGTCAATTTTATTGATAACGATGAGCACTGGGGCTAGGCCACCAAAGGCTTGTACGTGGTCAAGCCAGTAGTCGACCTTGGATTCGCGCCTGGCGTCAATAACCAGTAAATATAAACAGCGTTTGGAGAGGAAAAATTGATGGGTGGCGTGCATGACTTGTTGGCCGCCAAAATCCCAACAATGCAGTTTAATTTCGTTCTGCTGCTGGTCGAGCAGGGTTAAGGTGTTGATGTTAATCCCGTGAGTTTGGGATTCTTGGGGGTCAAACGCCTGTCCCAACAACCGCTTCATGAGGGAAGTTTTGCCCGCGGCGCCGTCGCCAATTAAAATCAATTTGGCTTCATGCACAGGTTGTTGCTGTTGCTCTAATGCAGCGTAGTAATCAATAATCGCTTGCCGCCCTTGTTTGACGATCTCTACTGGTGGGATTTGGAAGGGATTGCCTGTAATACAGATGTTTCTAAAACAATAACCCCACTCAACCGGCATATTTAATTTTAATAATATTTGTGGAAACTCAGTGAGTTGATTATTACTTAAATCAAGCTCGGTTAAGTTTTGCAACTGGCCAATCTCTGGCGGCAGGGTGCGGAGTTGATTGTTGGTTAAATCAAGCTCGGTTAAGTTGTGCAACTGGCCAATTTCTGGCGGCAGGGTGCTGAGTTGATTGCCCTCTAAATCAAGCGTGGTTAAGTTGCGAAACTTAACCGAGCTTGATTTAAGCTGGAATGAACTCAGCACCCTGCCGCCAGAGATTGGCCAGTTGCAAAAATTACCAAAGCTTGATTTAAGGAAAAATCAACTCAGCACCCTGCCGCCAGAGATTGGCCAGTTGCACAACTTAA
>JXSN01000114.1 GCA_001276605.1 Achromatium sp. WMS2 | reverse complement strand
TGTAGCTATTATCCATGATCTAGAACAGGACGTATATGATGATATCCCAGGTCCAGTTTTCGTACGTGGCTATTTAAAAAAATATGCTAGCTTACTAGATCTTGATGCGAACGATTTACCACCTTTACCCCAAGCCGAACCCCTAAAAGCCCTAGCGCCGCCAGCTCCACCCTTAGGCGCCCGTAGAAACGAAATTCGCAGTAATCACATTTTGGTACGCAGCATAACTTGGTTGATCATACTTAGCATAATCGGCCTGCTGAGAACATGGTGGAATAACAAGATTGCTCCAGACGGGGGACGCGTGGAGATGCTAGCACCTAGCAATATTGAAAATTATTCTGACCCCACGCAATTGATTCCCAACCCGCCCCAATTAAATACTACGGCTCCCAATATGATACCAACACCTGCCGCCGTTGAGCCTGGTCTCGAGTTACGTTCTCAAAATGCAGATGAAAAAATAGATACTAATACTAAAAAACCAAGTGGGACCGTTTCCCCAATTCCAACCGCGCCCAATTCAGAACCACCGCCTACCTATTCTCCGCCACCAATACAGCTTCCCAATCCAAATGGACCAATTCCTCAGATTGAAAAAACAACAGAGGCTATTGTCCAAGATAAACCCACATCAGGTTCGATTGCGCCACCAAAATCAACAGTGGAGCCACCAGCGCTGCCTCCAGCCGTACCTGCCACCCCACCGGTTATAGAACTAAAAATCTTTAAAACTTGTTGGATTAAAATAATTGATTCTGAAGGTAAATTTAGAATCATAGGTAATTTAAAGCGTGGTGATAACAAAATTCTAGAAGGTTCGCCGCCTTATGATATAGTAATTGGCAATATTGGGGCGGCAAAACTAACAATAGACGGCAAACCTATCAATCTACGTACTCGTTCCCGTGGCGGTGTAGCGCATTTTAAATTTGACCCCGCCAACACACCTAACTAGGAAAAAAATCTTAATGGCTAATAAAATTCAGGCAATCAGAGGAATGCATGACATTCTCCCGCCCCAAATTTACCTTTGGCAACATGTCGAGACTGCGATCCGCACTCTAATGCATTGCTATGATTATCAAGAATTGCGTCTACCCATCGTAGAAACCACAGAATTATTCAAGCGCTCGATAGGTGAAGTAACCGACATAGTGGAAAAAGAGATGTATAGTTTTAGCGACCGGAACGGCGATGGTTTAACCCTACGTCCAGAAGGTACCGCTAGTTGCGTACGCGCCGCTATTGAACATGGTCTTTTGGACACCCCTAGACGCTTTTGGTATCAAGGACCTATGTTTAGACATGAACGTCCGCAACGAGGCCGCTACCGTCAATTTCACCAATTGGGCATAGAGGTATTTGGACTACCAGGGCCAGACATAGAGTTAGAATTGATCCTGTTGATAACACGTCTGTGGCACAATCTAGGACTAAAACAACTGGAACTGCAAATTAATACCCTAGGAAATCCGGACGAACGTGCTAATTATCGCAACGTTCTGGTTACATACTTACAACAAAACTATACTAAATTAGATGTTGACAGTCAAAGACGTTTACAGCAAAACCCGTTGCGTATATTAGATAGTAAAAATCCAGAACTACAGGATATATTAACTAAAGCCCCAATATTACTGGAATATATAGGGCCTAAATCCCTAGAGCATCTGGAACAACTCAAGATAAATCTAAGCGCATGTAACATAAATTATACAATTAATCCACGTTTAGTGCGCGGCCTTGATTACTACACCCATACCGTGTTCGAGTGGGTAAATAATAATTTAGGCACTCAAGGTACAGTTTGTGCGGGAGGTCGCTACGATAATCTAGTAGAACAATTGGGCGGACGTCCCACAACAGCCATAGGTCTAGCCATGGGCATAGAGAGGATAGTGGCTATGCTTATCGATCACAATCATGTAATCAACGCCAATCAACTAGATATTTATTTTATTACTGCGAGCAATACTGCGCAAACTCAAGCATTTATTATTTCCGAACAAATACGAGATAAAATACCACAAATACGTATTCAGGTACATTGTGGCGGGGGTAGCTTTAAGAGTCAGTTCAAAAAAGCAGATCGCAATCAGGCACGTTATGCCATGATACTAGGGGATGATGAATTAACACGCAAAGTAGTCGGGATAAAATCATTACGTGATCAAAATCAGCAGATAGAAGTTAGTTTTTTAGATCTAATTAATTGGTTACAAACACACATTATGTCCCAGCCTCCAAGCAACCTATAGTTTACTGTTGAAAAGCAGGAACACCACCGGCCTATATTACTATATTGATTAGTACACATCACAACCATACGGTTAAGTAGTCATAAATTTATCTTTATAGTCCAGCTAACCTAGTTAAATATCAATTAGTTGCTATCTTATTGGAATAGCCAAAAATAATGGATAATCTACGCTTAATAGATACTCAACTGGCCCATAAGCTAGGAGCATTGTCTGGCGAACAGCGCCCCGAGATACTGTTGGCTGTAACCATGCTCAGCTACAAACTTAACCGCGGGGACATTTGTTTAGACCTAATGGCTTATAAGGCCAATACTCAAATTGCAAGTGAAATAGCACAAACTACTGATTTAGCAGTGCATATTCCAACACCCATAGACTGGAAAAATCTTTTAAATACATCACCAATGGTAGGCTCCCCTGGCGATAGCACGCCATTAGTTTTGGAAGGCAATTACCTATATTTAGGGCGTTATTGGCAATTAGAAACTAATTTAATCCAAGAATTAATGGCTAGAATTGGGACTTGGATCCCAAATGTAGATACCAAACTTCTAAAAGCCAGTCTTAAGCACCTATTTTTCATCGATAATAACCACCGTCAACAGGAAACAAATTGGCAGTGTTTAGCAGCCGCATTAGCCGTATTCAAACCGTTTTGCATAATCTCTGGCGGCCCTGGTACTGGAAAAACGCGCACTGTAACCGCCATTTTAGCTTTACTGATAGAACAAAGCTTGGCTCTATACGCCAAAGTACCACGTATTGCCCTGGGGGTACCAACAGGTAAAGCGGCCGCTCGTCTCACAGAGTCAATTCGCAAGAGCAAGGCCTCATTATTACAAAATACCAATATCGACCAGAAAATAATCAATGCTATTCCCGAAGAAGCCCTTACTTTACACCGCCTGTTAAAATTTCGCCCCGGTCGTTGTGAACCCCAACATGGAAAGTCCAATCAGTTACCAATAGACGTTTTAGTGATAGACGAAGCCTCTATGCTAGATTTACCCATGATGGCTCGTGTACTTTCCGCCTTAACCCAGTCCTCACGTTTAATTCTATTGGGAGACCGTCACCAATTGGCCTCAGTTGAAGCTGGAATGGTAATGGGGGATCTATGTGGCGGCACCAAAAAATTAACATATAGTTATGACTTAGTTAGCAAATTATCTAACGTTGCGGATATAAACTTACCCTATGCTGAAGCTAATCCACCCGCAATAGTTGACCACCAAATTATTTTAGAAAAAAGTTACCGTTTTCCAGATGATAGCGGTATTGGGCAATTGGCAAAGGCGGTAAATTCTGGTGTAGCCACCCAAGCCTTAAATATTCTTAAAAGTGGCAAATATCCTGACGTGACACTAATTCCCGGCAACCCAGAATCCTTAATGGAAGCCTTAAAACCCAGGGTCATTGCCTGGTTTCGTCACACCCTATCTGCTACTGATCCAACCCAAGCCTTAACCAGATTTAATAATCTTAGAATCTTATGTGCACTGCGTTCCGGACCGTATGGGGTTAATGCTATAAATAAATTAGTAGCAACTATTTTGACGCAAGCAGGTTTAATTGATACTAATAGTGCTATATACCATGGTTGCCCCATAATGGTTACTAAAAATGATTATAAACAACATCTTTATAATGGCGACATTGGCTTGATACTTCAAGATCACCAGCTCGGTGTGAGTTTGCGAGCATTTTTTGAAACTTCAGAAGGTATACGCAGGATTTTGCCCAATCGTATTCCACCCCACGAATTAGTTTATGCCATGACAGTCCATAAAAGCCAAGGTTCAGAATTTGATGAGGTCATCATGATACTTCCTAATGTTGCCAGTGACATCATAACGCGAGAATTGATTTATACTGGCATTACGCGCGCTAAAAAGCACGTAACTTTAATTGCCGAACCGATATGGTTATCTAAGGCTATCAGTCGTGTAGTCACTAGAGACTCCGGCTTATTCAGAAAAATATGGCTTTAAATAATATGAACTGTATAAATTGAGAAAATTATGCTACATATCAATACTAAATTGTACCTATATGTCATAATATTGATGTTAATTACCCCAGCGGTCCAAGCAGTAGTTAGCGGTAATTTTGTCACCAACTGCCTGGATCAGGATGCTGATCCACAGTTGTGTCCATCTGACCCATTACCACAGCCTAATGCACCATCCGTAAATGGTATACGGCGTTTTATAAAATTAGATAAAACTGGCAGTACAGTAAGTGATAACGTTACCGAACATGCTTGCGTTCAGGACAATATGACAGGACTTATATGGGAAATAAAAACCCATAATGGTGATTTACAAGATAAAAATTGGACTTACACCTGGTATAGTTCTGGTAATGAACATAACACAGGGGTAAAAAACGGTGGTAGATGTTATAATATTGGGCATTGTGATACCGCACAATACATAATAGATATCAATACCATGAAATTATGCGGCTTTTCTGACTGGCGTCTACCAAATAGTAGAGAACTATTAACCATCATCGATACCAGTAGGTACAGTCCAATGATAGATAAAACGTACTTTCCAAATACCATTTTGGTCCCTGGATTCTGGACCTCTTCAGTTACAAATGAATTTCACAATTATTCATGGATTATACATTTTGGTTATGGATATCTTGGGTATAGCCACCATGGCTATGCATATGGGGTACGCTTAGTTCGAACTATTCCACGCGTTGGCAGCTCCAAGTAATCTAATGCAATCCAACTAATTATTCTGGAACCTATCATAGCATCCAAGATACATTTATGCGTATAAAACCAAATAAACATAAATTGCAACCCAAACGTTTTGGCATTGATGATCAACTTCCCGCCAAAGCCTTACTGCTAGATTTGGGGATAGTTTTGATCGGTATTTCCTTACCATTGTTTATGGATTTACCAGTTTTTTTGATTATTTACATTATTTTGATTTACACATTATTCTTTATAGGTGTTATTAGCCCTAAATTTAAATCTCCAGTATGGTTACCTGTAGTATTGATGATGTTTAGTATTGTACTGATTATAAAATACTATCATACCATATCTGGCTATGAAGCAGGTATGGCATTATTCGCTCTGTTACTGCCTCTAAAAATATTAGAAATACACAAACGCCGTGATTTTAACATAACCATAAACATATCTTTGTTCCTTGTTGTATTACAGTTTCTGCTAAATCAAGACTTAATCAAAGCCTTGTATATGCTATTTTTATCCATATTGCTATTTGGTATCCTCATTCAAGCTAATAGGGTCAACCCACTACCCCGTAAAGTTGCAATAATCACCTCACTACGTATTGTAGGCCAAGCCTTACCACTTATGTTAGTGTTATTTGTATTATTTCCACGACTTAATCAGCCACTCTGGAATTTGCAGCTGCGTAATAACAGCCAAGGACAAACTGGCTTATCCGACAGCATGAGCCCTGGATCCATTAATAGCATTGTTAATTCCAATGTCATTGCTTTTCGTGCCAAATTGCAAAATACCACTTTGCCCTTAGCCAGAAATCTTCTTTATTGGCGTGGTCCCGTGTTCTGGTATACCAACGGTCATCGTTGGACAACTAAACGATTATACGGTTTTTTCCCCAGGGCACCTTTAGCTATGCAACAGTCTCCCGTTGAGTATCAACTGATTCTGGAGCCAAACGGTAAATCATGGGTACTGGCTTTAGATCTACCAGGTAAAATTCCTGAAAATACTAAATTAGACGTAGATTACCAATTACTAAGTAATGCCCCAATTTATCAACGCGCCCAATTCCTGATAACTTCTTTTACCAATTATCGAACTTCAACAACTATCAGTCCCCAAGAATATGCAGCTGCTCTCCAGTTACCCAGATTTACGGTTACCGACAGAATGCTAAATTTGGTGATGACCTGGCAACGGCAGGCCCAAAATGACCCGCGGGCTGTTGTTGACACAGCATTGAAATATTTTAGCACTCAAAATTTTGTATATACCCTCAACCCTCCGCTTCTGAGACACAATCCGAATGACGCGTTTTTATTCGAAACTAAAGCTGGTTTTTGCGAACATTATGCTGGAGCTTTTACCCTACTAATGCGTATCGCTGGAATTCCCAGTCGCGTTGTTACCGGTTATTTAGGCGGTGAATACAATGAGTTAGGTAACTACTACCTGGTACGGCAAAGTCACGCTCATGCCTGGTCAGAGGTATGGTTGGCAGATAGCGGTTGGGTGCGCATAGATCCAACTGCGGCAGTAGCACCAGAGCGTATTCAACGGGATATATTAGCCGATGCAACTGAATTGAGCGGTGCAATAACCCCAGTTAGCTTCATTTCAAATGACTCTAGTATTTTATGGCAAATACTTGGAAAAGCAAGTCGCCTTACCGATGCGCTGAACACACGCTGGCACATGTGGGTATTGGGCTACGATCAGCGACAGCAAAGCCTCGTTTTAGAATTTCTGGGTCTGAATTTTTTGGATAACTATAGCAGCATAATCTTTATTATTATCCTAACCTTTATATTCAGCACTATAGTTGCCTTTCTATATTCCAGAAAACAGTCGGTACC
>JXSN01000113.1 GCA_001276605.1 Achromatium sp. WMS2 | reverse complement strand
ACTAACTGAATTAAAAATTCTGGATCAAGTAATAACTCTAACAATGTTTAATTTCTCGTCTTACACATTATAAATGCATAATACCTTTTAGAAACGCCGCCCTCCCTTTTGTTGAGGGGCGAAGGCTACCACCATCCTCATCAGGGCGTGTTGAAACATAATATTACTAATAGGACTTACGCAGGCTATAAGTTAACTATTTGATTTTGTTGAGTACCATTTTAGCAATGCTGCAAGCTACATCTCACCAATGCGTAAGGCCTAACTAAGATTATGTCCTGGGGACCCTGGAGCATCCCCGGCTGCGTTCCCACGCTGGAGCATGGGAACGATCATAAAGGGTACTTAGTTAGGTAACCAAAGGCACATATTCATCCGCTTGGTCACTGGTACACACCACATCTACACGATATGTAGTTACGACAATACGTATATCAATATACCCTTTACTTCCAAACTTTAAGCCGAGAACGAAGAACCACAGCCGCATGTAGTAACTGCATTCGGGTTATTAATCACAAACTGTCCGCCTTGCAAGCCTTCTGTGTAATCAATCGAAGCTCCCATCAGATATTGCATACTCATGGGGTCAACTAGGAGCTTTACACCATCTGTTACTATTTGCTCGTCGTCTTCATTCATATTTTCGTCAAATGTAAACCCATATTGAAATCCTGAACAACCACCCCCCTGGATATAGATGCGTAACATCAAATTAGGATTGCCTTCTTCAGTAATAAGTTGGGCTACCTTGCTAGCGGCAGCCGAGGTAAAAAGCAACGGTGCTTCTTCCGTGGTAACTGTTTCATTCATTAGATTATTGCCTAAATTATCGATATGAGTGGGAACCCACAACTAAATGTAATTATTCACGATTACCAGTTAGGCCCAGGCCTAGTGGCTGCATCCTGATAATTTGATTATCTTATGCGGTGCAGCCACATCCTGACTATTTATTTTGTGGTTCAGGTTGAGGCTCAACCGCCGCAGGTTCCTGGTACTGCACTTGGGCAGGGGCTTGGGAAGCCATATTTTGATACAAAGTCCCAAGACCATAAATCAACATAGTGCCTATGGTACCCAATCCACAACCAAAAATAGTATTGCCTAATACCACGGCACCAGTAGGGAGGCTGACCGCTACGGCTCCAGCTGTGGCGGTGGCGGCAGCTGAATACAGCAACAGAGCGGAAGATGCTCCGACGACGCCACCTCCAACCACGCAAGCCCTAACCGAATCGTGCCAAAAGTCCTCGGCTTGTGCTTGTAAACTGATAAATAACAGCGCAAATGCAAGTATAGAACGTCTCATCTCTAGCAAACTCCAGTATCATTAAAAAATGGCATCGTAAAACCAACCCACAACAGTCGCTGCTGTAGCGCCTACAGCGCCAATAACGCAGCCCGCTGCGGCGTTAGTAAGTATAATCTCACTAGCTGGTATGGCCAATACGCCAGTGTTGATTTCTGGGGCTAATCCCATGTAAGTCACCGTGGCCATGATTCCAGCACCAAAAGCACAAGATTGCACAACATTGCGCATAAGTGCAGCATTAGCAATGTTTAAAGGGGCTATTAGTACCAAGATCAAACATAGCTTGGTTAGAAGTTTTTTCATTGCAACTCCCAACAGAAAATAATACTATTAGTAACAATTCCAATGCCGTTGATTTGGCAGCACCACTATTGTACCAGTCTATACTATAACACCGAATTCCCGGTATTTGGGAGTCGCGATGGCGTTACCAACATTGAGCCTATCATATATTTAATTTCTGGCAACATACTATCCACTTGTTTTGCGAATAAAGTTTGATTGTTTTTTCCAATTACCATAAAAACTATATCAAATTTCGGTAGGCGTATGGAGTAGGACAGTAGTAATTGCCCCTCAGATTCCATCAAGTTAGAAACTATCCTATGGTTTTCATAATCAAAACTTGTAGTTGCCTTAAGTTGTGCGCCTAAAACACTTATTCCAGCCTTGATATCTGTTTCTAAATCACCAGAAATCGTGTCAGAATTATCAGCTATTGCAACCAGGATCGCAGCGACGGGAGAAAATAAGATATCCTCGGCTAAGATTAAAACTACCCCTGGATCAATATTGCTTGCTCTATCAAACATATACATACTAGTAGGACTGGTAAGGGGAGAATCCATGGGGAATTGTATGGATAGGCCTAGACATTGATCGGAATAATAAAATGCCAATGAACTATATGGTTTATTACCAATTATGATTTGTGCCTGGTCGTCGTAGGCCAAACTGATAATTTTTACAGACTCCGTTTTCACCGGAATTATTGGATCTCGAATATAAGCAGCCCCAACTAGGTTACCAATAGTAGGGTCTACCTCGATCCAAGAATCTATAAACACTTCGGCCCAAGCGTGTGCGGTAAACGTCCGTCCAATGCCTTTCCAGCCGGTGGCAACACGGGCTGGAATGCCAATGGCTCTGACCATGGCTACAAATAGGTTAGCATCTTCAGAACAATCACCGCGTCTGGAACGCAGGGTTTCCAGGGCCGAGCCAACGGCCACATCATAGGTTGGGTTTATATTGCTTTTTACCCAATTAGCTAGTGCTAACACTTGAGAAAATTTATCTTTTTTGTCACCAATAATCTGTTTGGCCATAGCAATTATTTCGGGGGCATCACTTTGAATATGTGATGTAGCCGCTAAATCAGCAGCTTCCACACGGTTATCGCAGTTGTGAGTAGCATCTGGAACGCATTGGGCTGGAGGATATACTTGGGGAAACAACTCTAAAGTTACTTTATTGCCTGATGCCCTGGTGATGTGTTGGCGACCATTGGTAAACAAGTATTTGGTCTCTACAGGAATACTAAAGCCAGCTTCAAGAACCAGTTTTTGTAAGTGGCTGCGATTTAACAGCCAAGTATCTATGGTAATAGTACGGTTTAGTCGAGTAGTGAGTGGCGCACCGCGTTCTTTAATTATAGTAGCTAAATCACAATGAACTAATTGCATATCTCCGTAAATAGCTTTACGTATGATATTTTTTGCGGAATCATAATATATTTTAATAACCGCATTGCCAGTTGTGGATTCAATCAGGTCGGTCCAGTTTCCATCACGATCCACGGTAGGAGTATTTTTTACTACCAAACGGTGAACTTGACGCTGCATAAGCATGGAATCTACGTCAAAATCATAAGTTTCTATACTTTGTCCTGCTTGCATGGTCAACAGCTTTTTGGATAATACGGGGTCAGCCAGCAAGGGGAATGGAACATTGGTAAAATCTTTTGTGATCAATTTACCTTCAGCATTAACTACATCAATATTGACGTGGTTATTGTCAACTTGCAGAAAGTATTGTACGTTAACAGAGTTAGTAACCCGATTAAAAAACACGTAAATTAGGTTACCATGACCATCGGTAATCGTGTGCATTGTGAGTATTTGACGCAAATTAGAATCGGCAGTTCGCGCCAGTAAAAACATGTTTGATTCTGAGATAATATAGTTTTTTCCAGCATATACAAATGCCCAAGACGAATCAATGATGTCAAATACCAGACCAGGGTAGTTAGGTAAATTTAATGTCTGTATATCAACTTCACTGCTCGCTTTTTGTGCCAAAGCTGTATTCAGAATAGCAGTGTATTTTGTACCTACTTTCCATGCTGGAATATCACCAGTTCCTTCGGCTAAGGTGGAATTGGCAGCAGCGAGCAGCAAAATCATAGTAACCAAATAAGACCTAACGTACTTATATCTTAGATCAAATAGGCCTTGTTCTAATCTTAAATTAGCAAAATTCAAACATACCTCCACTACTTAACTAAGGGTATCTATACTATTTAGGAGATTCCTTTTTTTGAGACAGGGACGTATTCTAGCATAAAACTGAGATTCAGTGTTTGTATTATTTGATCTTGGTTTGCTAGTTTACCATCCATGCTGAGCATGATGTATTTACTTGTTTAAAATGGCGTAAGAGGCTTAAAGTAGACGCTCAGCAAAAGGATCCTTAAATAATAGATTCCGATTGGTTAACTTAAGAGTTATGTCCCAAATGCACATTCACCATAGGTTAAATGTTAACACAATAAACATCAAACAACTATTCATAATTATCTGTTACCCGTTTATTCTCTCAGGTTGTGGTACCATTTGGGGCATTAAACCCCCCCAGTTAACAGCTTTGCAACAAATTCTGGTTTCCACCGCAATAGACCGGGCCGCAGCAAGCATGGCTATCACGGATAGCAACGGCTTTAAAATTGAAGATATAGCGCAGCGCTTGGGTAAAACCTTTGTTGAAGATAAAAATTTTTATACTTTTGAGGCGAAATACGCCTTACATGCTATAAAACGGCGTTTTTTAGATCTGGGAGTGGCTATGGTAGATAACCGTGAACAAGCTGATAGCATTATGGAGGTATCAATAGGAGCCTTGGGTCTGGATGCAGCACATGCGCTACTGGGCTTACCTGCACTAAATCTACCGGTGCCCTTGGTAGGCAATGTTGAGACACCGGAGATGGCTTTGTATAAAGAATCAACGTTTCGTGGTTTAGCCAAAATTGCCGTAAGTATACGTGATATGCGTTCTGGTAAAGCCAAAACACAGTCGATGGTTAATTACGGCACGGCTAAGGTTAGACAATGGATCATACTTTTGGTATTTGAATATTCGGTAAATGACCTAATGTTACCCAAAGAATATTCTGGTTTAAATCATACAATTGATGCTTTAATTGAGCCTAAAAATTTAAATAGATAACTATGTCAAATCCGGCAATAAATAAATTAGCAGTTCCGACTCAATCAAATACCTACCAACAAACCACCAATTTGCTAAATGAATTGAGGGATTACCATTTACCGCCACCAGTATCTTGGTGGCCATTAGCCCCCGGTTGGTGGATTATAATCATACTATCATTATTGATGATCACGCTAGGCTTTACGAGGTGGTTGCACTATCGCCGCTATACCGCGGCGGCCCGTCGAGCGCAGTCTGGATTAATTGCCCTTAGAAAAATTCTACACCAACAAGGAGATGTGAGGCTGGTCCTTCGTAGTACGTCTCAGTTACTACGGCGTTTTGCCTTGACCCGGTTTGACAAATCTCAGGTAGCTGGGTTGGTAAGTACGGAATGGTTAAAATTCCTTGACGATCATGGAGGTAACGGTAATTTTCAAAGTGATTTGGGAAAATTGCTTATCGATACTTCATACCGTGCCCCCAATTTTATAGCCGATAAAGATGGACTGGATTCCCAGGCACTAGAGCTGCTAGAGCTGGTGGCAAACTGGATCAAGTATAACCAAAATCAGCATAAGTAGGCTTTGAAGTCTATGGTTAACGGGCGTTTGGTTTTAATCCATCAAAACTACGTCGAAAGTCTCTCAGGGAAAATGGGATACCAACCTTGCGCCCCAAAGTGTCTTTATAGCTTAAAATCAGAGTCCTAGCGCTGCGTAAAGCCCAGATAGTGGATCTTGGTACAATTTTGCCACCGTGACAGCCATATTGATCGCAAACTTGGTATGGAACATCTATATCAGTCTGGTTATTAACGTTCAGCTTGACTCCGGAGGGTAAATCAACTCCCAGCGGTACGGTAGTTAATACCAGAAAGTCACGCCCCTCGTAGCGCATAGCGATGCGAGCGATAGGTTGCTTAGTTTCTTCTAAAAATACACTTTGGATTAAATAACAGCGCTTTTTACCTGTAGTTTCACAGTTGGTAGCCCAATCAGGTTGATCTCGTCCGTATCCAGATGACAAATAAATTAAACAACATATAGCTAACCAGATCTTATGCTTTATTCCCATGTCTTTTTAATCCTTGTAATCAGTAAGTACTATCTGAACATCATCAACCACTGTACAGTTGCGGTATGCTAACCAGATGGAGCAACAAGGCTGGTGCCCTCTAAACCTCAGTGCTGTTGATTTACAGAAATTAACTAGTATTAATCTATGTTGGTTTAGTTCAATACAATTTAATAATAAACGTTCAGTGTTGGTAACAAGCTTATTTGATGAAAAATAATTTTCACATGATATGCTTTCCTACAATAAAACCAATGAAATTTGCCTAAATGCTATTAATAGGAATATCTCTCTCCAATTGCTCATCTTAAAAACCATAACCCTAGGTGCGATTAGCGCCAGCGTAAGCGCCCGCATGATTTGTATCATTTTCCCGCTCCAAGGCCGTAGGTAGGTTGACTCAACTACAGTGCTGGGTTTTGTTTCTCAATCCAGCCTACCATACTTAAGCCAAAGTTCAGCGGTAATACATTAAATTTGCGTTATTGTTGTTATGGTTCGCGTTACTTGCCCCATCCTCCGGGCTGATCATTAATATGCTAGTTGCTTAC
The DNA here is from genome assembly GCA_001276605.1 of Achromatium sp. WMS2. Lineage (GTDB taxonomy): Bacteria > Pseudomonadota > Gammaproteobacteria > Chromatiales > Chromatiaceae > WMS2. Next base: position 499 of record JXSN01000113.1, on the reverse strand, counting down.
TGCAATAATTGATCTACACTTTCAGCTTCAAATATTGCCTCAGTCCAGGCTTCTAACTGCTCTGCTGTAGCAGCATCTAACTTTTCGAGGGCAGATTTTGAAAGTTTACCAAATTTCTTAGTAAGCAGGCGTGATATTACTGCTAGTTGACCTTTAACTTCACCTTCAGCTAACCCCGCCTCGCGGCCCTTAGCCTCGCCCTCAGCTAACCCCGCCTCGCGTCCCTTGGCTAAACCTTCAACTATGCCTTGTTCTTTAGCTGATTCTAAACGACTGGATTCATCGCGAATTAATTGTAGGCGTTGTTCATACATAAGGCGTTCTTCATCGTCAAAGAAGCGTTGCATTACAGCTAGAGCCCTGTTAATGGAGACGTCAGCTGATAAAGTTGCTGGTAATTTGCGTTTGTATAGTTCACGTGCACGGGTTAAAAAGATAACCCACCGATCCAGGGCGGTAGTCAATTCATCAAAATTTTTACGAAATTTAGTTAATTCAA
>JXSN01000112.1 GCA_001276605.1 Achromatium sp. WMS2 | reverse complement strand
GTTTAGCCTCTGGTAGTAGGGATCACAGCATCAAATTATGGCGGGTGGCGGATGGGGCGTTACTGCGAACTTTAACTGGCCATGAAAATGGTGTAAACTCGGTAGCCTTTAGCCCGGATGGCTTGAGTGTAGCCTCTGCTAGTAATGATAAAACCATCAAACTATGGCGGGTGGCGGATGGGATGTTACTGCGAACTTTAACTGGCCATACGGATTGGGTGATGTCTGTAGCCTTCAGCCCGGATGGCGCGAGTTTAGCCTCGGGTAGTTGGGATAACAGCATCAAACTATGGCGGGTGGCGGATGGGGCACTACTGCGGACCTTCACTGGCCATGCCGGTTCGGTAGAATCTGTAGCCTTCAGCCCGGATGGCACGATCCTAGCCTCTGTTAGTTGGGGTCTTTTTGGTGAAAGCGATGGCAGCATAAAACTGTGGCGGGTGGCGGATGGGGCGTTACTGCGGACCTTAACTGGCCATGAAAATACTGTAATTTCTGTAGCCTTCAGTCCGGATGGCTTGAGTTTAGCCTCTGGTAGTGACGATAACAGCATCAAACTATGGCGAGTGGGGGATGGGGCGTTACTGCGGACCTTAACGGGCCATAGGGATTGTGTACGGTCGGTAGCCTTCAGCCCGGATGGCGCGAGTTTAGCCTCTGGTAGTGGTGATGGCAGAATCAAACTATGGCGGGTGGCGGATGGGAAATTGTTGGCTACCAGTTATGGGTTTTCTGCCGATAACCCCCAAGATTATCTAACTATTGATCCTGAAGGCTATTTTATGGGCAATCCGGAACGGGTGAATTATTCCCAAGGCATAGAAACTTACACGGAGTTGCGGGAATATTATTATCGGCCTGAGGGTATACCATTGCGGGATGCTTTGCGGTAGCCCGTAGGGCGGGAGAAACGCAGTGAATCCCGCCATTTATAGATTTATACCACCTGTATAGATCTCACCCCCTGCCCCCTCTCCATTGATGGAGAGGGGAGAGCACGTCTGGGAGCGCGGGCGTCTCGCCGGCTAGGAGGGCGGGATACTTACAATCCTAATTATTTTTGCGGACGGGACGTCCACGCTCCCAATGTTGCGGGCATTGCACGAATAACTCGTCCCTGGCTTCTGGATTCCGGCAATCCATGCCGGAATGACGGATAGGGGGCTGGGGTGATGTCCTTCCAACCCCCTCGCCATCAATGGAGAGGGGGCAGGGGGTGAGGTCAATGGAGAGGGGTAGGGGTGAGGTCCTACCATCAATGGATGTGTTACCGTAATTACGGCACCGTATGCCAATACTGCCACCCAATTTGACAGGGCGTTTGGCTTAAAATATCATAAAATTCCGTAATAGTAGGCACACCAGGAGTCGTAGCATACTGTTGCAATAACCGATCCAACAATACCGAAGGTTGCTGACAACCCAAAGCGATAGCCAGATCATAGCCAAAAGGCATACTTGGCTGTATTGGCGGAAAACTATACGGATAACGATCAATTTGCACTGGATCCTGATACTTAGCTAACGGAAAAAACCGCTGTACCACGCCGTTTTCCGCAATATCAAACAAATATAATGCTCGATACTTAGAATCCCCGTTTTTTACCACAAACTGCACTGCTTGCGATGGCGCATAAGGCCCCGCACTGTTGACTATACGCAAATCCAATTGCCCCAAACTACCACTCCGCTGCTGCAAATAATGCTGCAAACTCCAACGTTGAATTGCTGGATGCACATTCTTAACCGCTGCCGCTTGCGCCAAAATTTCCGTACCTGCACGAAGCTGATATTTATTTCCCACTAAACTTAAAGTCAAATCCGCTGCCCCCTGGTTAACTATATTCACAGTAGACCAAGCTGCAAATTCCGCCTGCGGTGCCCCCGTCCATAAAATACGCACCATCGGAATACTCGGTGTTAAAACCTTAGAATCCGCCTTCGGCTCAATTTTAGGCCGCTGAGATTTGATCTTTTTGGGTACATTGTTATCTAAAAACTCACCCAATTCCGCCCGCGACACCAAACCATCTTGGTTAGCATCAGCCGCGCCCCGCAACCCCTGCGACCAATACCAACTCAAAGCCCCATGATATTTGCCATCTGGCATCGCAACTTCCTGAATATCAAGCTGTTCCTTATCAGCAGCTACAATATGAGTTACCCGCACCATGGATAAATCATTGTCCGCCACCGTAGGCAATATTGAAGGCGGCGGTACTGCATCATTCGTAATCCGATACCGCCTACCACCCCGAAAAGACGGACAGTCAGCACTGGCAGCGGTACATCTGCTCATCCCCCCAGAATGGCAACTATCCACAACTAGCAAAGTATCCCGCGCCTTGCTAGCCTCTAACAACCCTGCTAACTCATCATCAGAAATTCGCCCCAGCAAAGGTTGGTCCGGATTAAAATCATAAAACCATAAAGTTTCATCCAAATCATCCGCTTCATCCTTAACACCGCGATCTGTTTCCTGACCACCATGCCCCGAAAAACTCAGCCAAAGCGTATCTTCAGCGTGCATTTGCTGCTGCAATTTAACCCAAGCCTGAATGAAGCCTTCGCGAGTAGCTTGCGCATTGATCAACACTTGAGTATCAGGAACTATTACCCCCAAACTACGCAAAGTATCCCGAATCAAGTAGGCATCATCAACGGCACCTTTCAAAGGCCGCGGATCTTTTGTATAATCCCCATATTGGTACTCATTGATGCCTATTACCAATCCATACCATTTGGCAACGGTCATGGGAGACCAACTAAACAGCAACAGGGAAAACATTAATCCCCGCCACCATAATTGGTACTTAGGCACTAAATTTAATTGCTGACACATGAATTGGTACTCGGTGAATAATTAACATTAGTAAACAACACCTCGACCCGCCGATCAAGAGCAAAACGCTCCTCAGCAGTTAAGGGTTGAGCCATCGAAGAAATAGGATAAGGTACGCGCTCGCCTTGACCTTGAATAGTTAGTTTAGAAATTAAATCCCGAGCTTCATTCTGCAATACACCCTTAATTATGCGCTGGACAGTGGCAGCACGGCGTAGGGATAGATCACAATTATACGCATCTGACCCCCGACTATCCGTATGCCCCACAATAGTTACGACCAGCTGCGACTGCTGTTGCAGACGCCGTTTTACATAAGCTGCTAAACGCTCAGTCGAAGCCTTACCATCAGCAGTTAGGGTATCTTGATCAAAATCAAATTGGATTGGTGCGGGAATACTGGCGTAACTACCCCGAATATTGTATAATCCCATGCCATTACCACTACGTTGCACACTGGCAACCAAAGTGCCAGACAACACCGTGGCCTGCCCCGCCAGCGCCGCTAACTCGGTTGCAAAATCAGGAGGTGGATTCAAATCCAAAGCGATATTGTAGTATCTAGCAGCATTAGCCCACTCCCGATTTTGAGCCGCGATATCCCCTTGCAAAGCCAAAGTATACCAAGCTGTCGTTGGAGCTTGCGCCAACCAATCATTGGCCTTGGCAACTCGCCCCTGGGCAAACTCATCTTGAGCTTTAGTCCCGGCCACCTGCGTCATTAAATTTTCTACGTAAGTAAAAAAATTCCCCGGGCAGGGATCACGCACTTGGGCCCGAATCTGTACCAAAGTGCTAAAATCAAGCTTAGCCGCGGCGGCACTAGCTGCTTGCGATTGCTCCTGGCAAAACTCTGTATTAGCCATCACCAGAGTGTATGGATATACATTCAAGCTCAAGCCTAAAATTAAGCCCCACAGTGGTTTTTGCACTGTCTTGTGCTCTGTCATGGCACTACCTCAGTTAAAACTTTAGCGCTCCAAATACTGGGATTGACCCGTTCTACGTTATAACTACCACGATAAGTCACAGCTCGTTGTAGCTCGTTAGCACCAGCTGGCATAAGATTACGAAAAACATCTTCCGTATTAGCTTGAAACCCAGTTTGGTGTAAATTAACTGGTTGGGGCGTAACAAAGGCCACGATTAAATTGGATCCAGTTGGCCCCGGTACCCCAATGCGAAACAGTGCCCGTGGTCCAGGAATCAATAGCGGGCCGGCTGCTACCTTATTTGATGGTTGATATTCGTTGGGAAACAAAATGGTTACTTCGTCATCAGGTCCTACATTTAATATATTTAAATACCCTCCTGAAGTGGGAATATTCAGAGTTAACTCCAAATAATCTCGATTTACATGATGTTGAGTTTGGTTCGGAGTGATAGTAAAATGATTGCTAGCCTCCTGATACAGGCTTTCCAAACGCTGCCATTGAGCACCTTGACCAATTGGGGCTGCGGTAACAGGCAGCGGCGCGGTGATTAATCCAGGATCACCGCTTAATTGTGGATTAAACATTCTTTGTTGGGATAGTTCGATAGATAGGTATGCAGTAACCCGTTGCTGTAACATAGCCATAGTCAAAGCACCGTGGTTACTTTGAGCCTGGGCCCGAATGGTACGATAAATACCGATGGTAAAAAAACCGCCATTAGGGGAATTTAAGGCTTCTTCGTCATCATTAGCAGCTGCTAATACCGCGTACTGCATAGAAGTACTAGCTCCGGCATTATCAGTTATATTATTTCTTATGCGAACACCGCGCGCCGATGTTGGCATTCGTCCGGCATAGTCAAAAAATTTAGATTGAACCCTAGTTTTTCCCAGATGTTGGGTTAAGGTTATTCCCCTAAAAGAGCTACCACTGTGGCAGGCATCTACCAACATTATCAACTTGCGTCCGAGCATTTTAGTAATTAATTCATGTATTTCATCATCTACTAATACATTATTGAGGGTCTCTTGGGAATGCCTGACTACAAGTTTAGTATCGTAAGCCAACAATACTTCATCATTACCATCAGCTTCGTCACCATTGGTATCAGGTATTTGAGAACCATGACCTGAAAAGTAAAACAAAACCCGGTCCCCAGGTTGAGTTGCGTTAATTAACCAGTCGGTAAAGGCCTGTCGTATGGCAGTACTAGTGGCATCGGCATTCTTTAAAATTCTGATGTTATTCGGGGCAAAACCCAATAGGCTACTGACTTCTTGCATCATTTCGATATCAAAATCAATCCCACTTAAACTAGGAATTTTAGTATCATGGTAGTTACCAACTCCAATTAATAGCGCATGATCGGCGGCGTTAGCGGGTATAGGCTGCAATATAGCTAGTGGGAGCATTAACATGGCGTAATGCCGAAGTAATTTTAGATACTGTTTGGTGCGCGGTAAGTTTAGTAGCATTTATTCAATCTCCATAATTTTTCTATAAGGTAACATCATCGGTGCTATTAATAAACTGGTAATCGTTATCCGAGCACAAGATCAGCTTTGAGGGTCGAACCCCCTATCCATTGATGGTAGGACCTCACCCCCCCTGCCCCTCTCCATTGATGGAGAGGGGATTGGAAGCCAGGTAGGGTACGCATCGCGTACCTTTTCTATACTACGACGCTATATTCCGTCATTCCGGCATGGATTGCCGGAATCCAGAAGCCAGGGACGAGTTTTGGTGCAATGCCCGTTGGTTATTGCACCTTACTAATCCAGAAGCCATGGATGGTGACATAACGACCCTAACTTCTTACCATGGTAAGAACAGATCTATCCCTATGTTAGTTTATTATGTTAGTATTGATATATTAGATATCCAAAAAAACGCCTTGCTTTAGCCAGGTAGGGTATGCATCGCGTACCTTTTCTGTACTATATTCCGTCATTCCGGCATGGATTGCCGGAATCCAGGAGCCAGGGACGAGTTTTGGTGCAATGCCCGTTGGTTATTGCACCTTACTAATCCAGAAGCTATGGATGGTGACATAACGACCCTAACTTCTTACCATGGTAAGAACAGATCTATCCTTATGTTAGTTTATTATGTTAGTATTGATATATTAGATATCAAAAAAAACGCCTTGCTTTAGTATAAAGGTTTTTTTTAAGAATAGCAAGAGAAGAATAAGGGGGTTTGGGAGCGTGGGCATCCAAATTTGGAGTGTAAGCAGGCGAGACGCCCTCCCCCCTCTTCATCAATGGATGTGTCACCATCCCTGGCTTCTGGATTCCGGCAATCCATGCCGGAATGACGGAATATAGCGTCGTAGTATAGAAAAGGTACGCGATGCGTACCCTACCTGGCTGCGCTCCAAGACGCCCTTTACCCCCCTCTCCATCAATGGAGAGGGGGGCAGGGGGGTGAGGTCCTACCATCAATGGATGTGTCACCATCCCTGGCTTCTGGATTCCGGCAATCCATGCCGGAATGACGGAATATAGTACTCTCGCGAGATAAAGACTAGCAGTAGAACTTAATCTTAGGCATAATAACGAATTCATTCAATATACATAAGAGGTACATTAGTATGTTAAGCAAACGCATTTATTACTTGGTGCTAGCGCTAGTGCTCGTTGGAAGTTTAGGCATTTGGGTGTCGCCTAGCATGGCTAGGACCTGGGGGGAATTTTTTCAGCACTGGATGGGGACAGATAATACTGTAGATGCGGATAAGTCCATAAATGCTGGTCGGCATAAGGGAGGCGAGCGTTGGCAACCCCAACCCCAGACGCCGGAAGCAGTGCCTGTTGCTGAAAAGCAGCGGTTTGGTACGGAGCTTAAGATAGCGGTAACGGTAGGAATCAATGCCTATCCCGAACTTAGTGGCTTGCGGCCATTGGACTATGCCCGGGCCGATGCCGAGGCGTTAGGTGAGGCTTTCAAGCAAGCTGGGTATATCACGCGGGTTATAGTAGATGGGGATGCTACCAAAGGGGCAATTATCAGAACTTTGCAGGATGTTAAGGGCATGATCGAGCTGAAGCCGGACCAAAGTACGGTTATCTTTGCCTTTTCTGGACATGGATTTCAAGGTAAAGATAATAATAAGAATTATTTGGCAACTGTTGAAGCTTGGGATCAGGATATCCAGGGCTCCGGATTGGCTTTGGAGCAGGTGCAAGAGTTGTTAATTGCCACGGGCGC
>JXSN01000111.1 GCA_001276605.1 Achromatium sp. WMS2 | reverse complement strand
AGCACCGTAGGGCGGGAGAAACGCAGCCCGGTAGCCCGGTAGTACCTTTTCAAGCTGTTTAGTCACAATAGTGAAAAAATCGTAACCACCTGGAATATAGCAACGATGAAAATACGACATAGAGGATTATTTAGTTATTGTCTGCATCATGGAAAGGTACGCGATGCATACCCTACCTGGCTGCATCATGGAAAGGTACGCGATGCATACCCTACCTGGCTTGCGATGTTGCGCAAGGGAATGGATATTAATTTAATTCAAGAAGTTACGGGCTTGAGCCTGGAAGCCCGGTAGGGTACGCATCGCGTACCTTTTCAAGCTGTTCAGCCCGGTAGTACCTTTTCAAGCTGTTCAGTCACAATAGTGAAAAAAATCAGAACCACCTGGAATATAGCAACGATGAAAATACGACATATAGGATTATTTAGTTATTGTCTGCATCATGGAAAGGTACACGATGCATACTAGATATGAGTTAGCAATCACCACTTTATCACTAAGCGGTGAGATTACCTGGTATCAACGCCAGCATTACGCAAGGCATTGCAGCGGGCCCGGCGTTGTTCCAAGTAGGCCTTACGCACCGCTTCAAAATCCTCAAACTGCGTAACCTTGGCATTAGGATCGATTTGGCGGGTAGCAATTAAATCTGCCAGGATTTCAACCGTTTCTGCAATCAGAATTGTCTCCCAACTAGCACCGGTCCCCAAAGTCACCCCTACTGCGGTCCACAATATCAAATTAGTTAACACAATATCGGCTAAACCATCCCTGAGGGTACGTGGCCCTACAAAAGGTAAGACCAAATAAGATCCTTCCCCAACCCCCGCTTTGCACATGACCAATCCCACATCGGTAACCGTAGGCTGGAGATCCAGCCAATCTTTAGCGACATCATACCACCCCAATATGCCTACAGTACTGTTGATACCAAAACGTTGTGTTGCAACCCAAGCCGTGCTAAAATCACCGATTAATAGATTAGTTACCGCAGTAACAGGCTCATTAACTACATTAGCTGCCATATTGCTAATACCTAGTCCTAAGGCGGTGTGAGGCTCCACAATACCATTGGTAACATTAGCCTGGTCCGGATTAGCCCCAAATAATAATTCCCCAGCTACATCTAAACCCCAAAAGATCTGACGATTTACCCAAAAGAATGTACGGGCATGCCAATCAAAAATACCGTTATTATAGGCCTCCGGCGGAGGATCGGTAGCCATGGACTGGACTGGCATGCCTAGGATCAGTAACCACAGACAAATATTTCTACTGGTACGCAACAACTTTGATGGAATTCTCATGTTGATACCCCAAAATGCGTATCTTATGTGGAAAATCATGATATACGCTTACGGCTACGGACTGCAAAAGCAGCAATATGCTGAATAATAAGATTAAGAGGCAAGGCGTGAAAATTATCAAATTGGTGTTGCGCCATAATCAACAAGGTATTAACGTCAGTATCTACCGGCAAGTTGGAATCTGTATGGAGTGCAGCCTGCAGGCCCCGAAGGCTACCTATCTGTAATTTCAGCTCTTTAGCGTGAACCAAATCCTTAGTACCAGTTGTTCTTAACGCAAACTTGGCCTGATTACGGATTAAATGCATAAATTCTGCACAGCGAGCCTGGGCTAACTGAGATTTACAATTTATACCTTCACGCTCCGCGATAAAAAAACGTTCGGCTTGTGCACAGCTACAGTGACGTGCCAATATACCCTTAGTAAAGACACAATACAACTCATTGGCATCATCGTAGGCACGTCGCAGTAGTTCGTGATCCATAACCTACTCTAAATCTTGAGTAAAACGTTGCAACTGCCGCCGATCGCGCTTAGTCGGACGCCCACCCACCAAATGTGCACCTGGCTTCACAGCCAAACGCCGCTGTTGCAACAATTGCTCACGGCGTGCTTTGCTGGACTCAGTTTCAACATACAGCAAAGCAGCCTCCGCTGCTGGCCTCCGCTGGGTATTCAATCCTAAAATAGTTACTTCCCACTCTAAAGATCCTTTAGTGATAAGGAGTTGGCTCCCAACATTTATCTCCTTGCTGGGCTTACAGCTACGGCCATTTAAATGTACTTTACCACCATTTATTGCCTCTATGGCCAATTGCCGAGTTTTAAAAAACCTGGCGGCCCACAGCCATTTGTCCAGACGCATTACTGGTATTGATGGCTGATCATTAGCAGTTTTGAGATTTGAAGCCACAATTGTTACAGGTATCAATGAGCAAGATTAGCCAATAATTCGTCTAGTTCACCACCAGCATCCGCAGCTGCTAGATCATCATAGCCACCTACATGGTGATCACCTATAAAGATTTGTGGAACTGTACGCCGTTTACTCCGCTGCATCATAATTTGCATCTGTTCCGGATCATGATCTACAGGGATCTCAGTATAGGCAATCCCCTTGCGTTTTAGTAAGTTTTTAGCCCGCAAACAAAAAGGGCAATTAGCTGTGCAATACATAAGTACACTAGACAAGGCGTTTATCCTCCATATACGTAAAACTCCAAAATACTTGCTGTTAAATCCACGGCAATCCTTTCACTTGTTGCTTCATCACAACTAAACCACGTTAAATTATCAATCTAGATCAACACCATGGGGCCTTGATTTTGATAGCTATCATATAATATTTGGTTGGTCAAAACTGGAGAGCAGAGGCTGGAATGCTCCAGTATACTTTTGATTTTTTGTAATTACTTACCTCACACCTGCCCCCTCTCCGGACCTCACCCCCTGCCCCTCTCCATTGATGGAGAGGAGGTTAGAGAGACCTCACCCCTGATCCTTTTCATAAACCTCACCTACGTCATTCCGGCATGGATTGCCGGAATCCAGAAACCACGGATGGGGTTAACAGAAGTTTCTCTGCTTACCCTTTCCGATCAAAGGAGAAGGCAGAGTAATGTGGTAGGTAGTTACGATTTTTTAAACATATTTAATTAACTATAAACTTAATAACCGCAATCCACTTAAGGCGAACTTTTATCCACCGGCTAAATGTGCTAATTAACCTATTAATACACCAATCGTAATCAATTTTATCAGGATTTTATATTACAGTCTAATAAATAAAAATTAAGATTCTGTTATGCTAGACCTGAGTTTAAACCTATGGAGGATTAAAATGCTGGCATTTTCAAAATTTAATTGGCTAACATTAATAGTTGCCATCTTAGTACAACTGCCAATTACACCGGTCATTGCGGGGCCAGGCACTGAAAAAACTTTACCTAACGGCTTGAAAATCATAGTAAAAGAAGATCATAGATCACCAGTTGTGACCTCTCAAGTATGGTACAAAATCGGTGCTAGTTACGAGCATGATGGCACTACTGGCATATCCCATGCCCTAGAACACATGATGTTTAAGGGCACTAAGCGCTATGGACTAGGTCAATTTTCACAGATTATTTCGGATAACGGTGGTGATGAAAACGCTTTTACAGGTAAAGATTATACGGCGTATTTTCAGAATTTAGCCGCCGATAGGCTAGCCATAGCCTTTGAGCTAGAAGCAGATCGCATGCGTAACCTAACTTTGCCAGCAGCGGAATTTGCCAAAGAGATAGAGGTAATCAAGGAGGAACGGCGATTAAGAACCGATGATAATCCAGTAAATTTAGCTACTGAACATTTTTATGCCAATGCCTTTTTATTATCACCATATCGCACACCAGTTATAGGTTGGATGACCGACTTAAATGTGTTATCTGTTGACCAATTACGCACTTGGTACAGATTATGGTACGCACCCAATAATGCTACCTTGGTAGTTGTAGGTGATATAAAACCGGAGGCTGTATTTGCCTTGGCAGAACAACATTTTGGACCTCTAAAAGCAGAGGTAATTACACCACCGCAACTGAGAATCGAACCACAGCAGTTAGGAATTAAACGCATTACGATTAAAATACCAGCTAAAGAACCGTATTTGATAATGGGATACAAGGTGCCAGTTATTACGTCACAACAAGATGATTGGGAGCCATATGCTTTGGAGGTATTATCTTACATCTTAAGTGGTGGTGATAGCTCACGTTTACAGCGTGAACTAGTGCGTGGTAGCCAGGTGGCGGCAAGTATCGATACCGATTACAGCGCATTTTCGCGCTTACCAGAATTATTTACTCTAGACGGTAGCCCGGCTAAAGGCCATAGTATTGCTGAATTGGAAGCCAGTTTAAGACAGCAAATCAAAATGCTCAAACAGATCCCAGTTACCGAGGCCGAATTAGCACGAGTGCGCAACCAATTAATAGCCAGTAAAGTATTTCAACAAGATTCTATCTTCTATCAAGCAATGGAGATTGGGTTACTGGAAAGTGTTGGGTTAGATTGGCATTTAGCAGATAAATACGTAGATAAATTAAGTGCAATAACCGCGGCCCAAATCCAAGCCGTAGCCAACAAATATCTGCTAGATGATACCCTTACCGTCGCAGTATTAGAGCCGCAAACAATGGACAGCAACTCTATCCCCAGCAACAGCAGCGGAGTCTCCAATGTTATTCGTTAATTATTTAATAAGAATCAGTATATTATTGCTCCTAGCAGCAACGTCAGCATCAGGTATAGCTGCGGTTGATATCCAAACTTGGAAAACTGACAATGGCGCCAAGGTGTTATTTGTCGCCGCTCCAGACCTGCCAATGCTGGATATTCGCATAGTGTTTAATGCCGGTAGTGCGCGTGAGACCCTACCCGGGCAAGCGTATTTAACTAACTCCATATTAGCTGAAGGTGCTGGGAATTGGAATGTTGAGCAAATCGCGGAACGTTTAGAATCTGTTGGGTCTAACCTCAATAGTGGATCCTTGCGAGATATGGCATGGCTAGGTTTACGTACTTTAACTCTGCAACCGGCCTTAGATACGTCTTTAGAAACAATGGCGACTATTTTAACTAGCCCAAGTTTTCCCGCCGCCAGTTTAGAACGGTTACGTAATTTAACTCTAGTTAAAATACATAAAAGCGAACAACAGCCAAATGAAATAGGTAGTAAGGCTTTTTACCAAATACTATATGGCGATCACCCCTACGCTCATGATCCTGCTGGTACGCCAGAGACGATAACCGCCATTACGCGCCAACAATTAATTGATTATTTTCAGCAATATTACGTAGCTAGCAATGCAGTAGTTGCCATAGTTGGGGCCGTAGATCGCGCCACAGCAGAACGGATTGCGGCCCAGGTCACCTCTGGTCTGGCCACCGGCCAGGCTGCGCCTGCGTTGTCGGAAGTAACTGCACTGCCGAGTTCTACGGTTAAGCATATCAACTTTCCCACTGCGCAATCGCACATTTACACTGGTCAACCTGGGGTAACGCGTGAAGATCCGGATTTTTTTCCCCTCTATGTGGGTAATCACGTACTCGGTGGCAACGGTTTAGTCTCAATACTTGGCCTGGAGGTACGGGAAGCACGTGGATTGTCCTATAGTGTATACAGTTATTTTATACCTATGCAACGTCCTGGACCCTTTGTTATGGGTCTACAAACCCAAAATTCTCAGGCTGAAAATGCCTTGGATGTACTAATGCAGACCTTGCGGAAGTTTTCGCAAACTGGTCCGACACCTAAGCAGCTAGAAGAGGCTAAACGGAATATTACTGGTGGTTTTCCGTTACGCATTGCCAGTAACGGTAAAATTATTGAAAATTTAAGCATGATTGGTTTTTATAACCTACCACTGGATTACTTGGATACCTTCAATGCCAAAGTCGCAGCAGTTACCGTGGAACAGGTGCGAGATGCATTTCAACGCCGGGTAAAACCTGATAATTTTGCTACTGTAATCGTAGGCGGTAATAGCCGAGTTATGACAGAATCCCATTGAGATGAGTAAGCGCCAAATGGGATGGTTATTCCATTTTAATTTGGCAGTATGGAAAATTATATAAATAGCTGCGCAATGCCAGTTGGGGTATTGCGCCTGGAAGCGGCGTATTTAAATGATACGGGCTTCAAGCTCAATTGGTTGGATTATTACAAATAACCATAATATCCAAATCTGCCCCACACTACTTTAGGTTGGAAACAAAGGTGAATGTTTATAATATTGGTGATGTAACATCATTACTGCATGCTATACATTTTGCAGCTATACAGCATAAAGATCAAAAACGCAAAGGCAAATATCCAGTTCCTTATATCAACCATCCATTGGAAGTGGTAAATATTTTGGTAACGGCTGGGGTCACTGACCTTCACACCATGATAGCAGCTATTTTACACGATACCGTTGAAGATACTAATACCACCTTGGATGCATTACGAGCAGAATTTGGTATTGAAGTTAGCAATATAGTAGCTGAAGTAACAGACGATAAAAATCTACTTAAAGCCGAGCGCAAACAACTACAGATAGTACATGCCCCAGAGTTAAGTGATGGGGCCAAGCTCATCAAAATAGCAGATAAAATTTCCAATATTGAAGATATAGTAAACAATCCACCTAAATCATGGTCATTGCAACGTAAACTGGATTATTTGGACTGGGCACAAAAGGTAGTAGCTGGCTGTCGTGGCATCAACCATACCTTAGAAGCAAAATTTGACGCTACTGTGCAATATGCTAGTACCAGTCTTACCGCTAAAGTCAAAAAGTAGTAAAAATATTTAATTTCTCAGGATATTACCAGTGGTAGCATCAATAATTTTACTTGGCCGCTGGGCTAATCCACAATCTCCGGGTACTAAATAGTCAACCAGATGGTAAAATTGCCGCCGCAATGGCAACCGTTTGCGGATAGCTGGTTGCCCAGAACGGTTAGCACTGGTAGAAACCAGAGGTCCCCCCCCCAAACACGGCATAGTGCAGCAGCTACCTTTTGTGCCCAGTCCAAATAATCCAGTTTACGTTGCAATGACCATGATTTAGGTGGATTGTTTACTATATCTTCAATATTGGAAATTTTATCTGCTATTTTGATGAGCTTGGCCCCATCACTTAACTCTGGGGCATGTACTATCTGT
>JXSN01000012.1 GCA_001276605.1 Achromatium sp. WMS2 | reverse complement strand
AAAAAAATGGCTGCCTCTAGCTGATTCCGGAAAACACATGTGTGTAAGAGAGTTAGGGCGACAAGAACCAACGCCGTCTTTACGGTATAGGGCGGAGTGGGTCTGCACTTATGTTTGAAATTGGTATGCTTGAATTTAGTCTTTAATTTTTTGTCAAGCATTAAAAACTGGATTATCGAGTGCTAGTTTGGCGTTGATAGCCAAATCTGCCAACGCTGAAGATTTATTATTGCGTCCTCTGTCTGCCCAACTATTGGCTCCTACCCTGCCTGAACGTGAAGGTTGGGTGAACCGAGAGTATCTCTTAAAAATTAATGGGCGGGGTCGTAAATATCAAATTAAACTAGCACGCCAATTTGGCTTTCAACAATTTGCGCAACCGGCCGGTGGTTGTTGCTTTTTGACCAACCCTCAATATGCCAATAAGTTAAAGGACTTGTTATCGCATCGCCACCGGCGCGATTACGGATTGGATGAAATTATCTTGCTGAAATTTGGACGTCACTTGCGACCAGCGCCTTACTTTAAGTTGATAGTCAGTCGGAGAGAGGCGGAGGGACGCTTCTTAGCTAGTTATCGCCAGCGCTTTATTCATTTAACGACTACTAGTCATCCTGGGCCTGAGGCCTTAATTGATGGCAAAGTAACTGATTCTGATTTGTTAACAGCTGCATCCATAGTTGCAGGTTATAGTCAGGGCCGCTCGGCTGCTGGGGTAAATGTGGTAGTTAGTCCTTTACAGGCGCTTCCGCTTAACCTTAAAGTAGTTCCATTTAATGTTGCTAAAATTCCGGGGGAGTGGCGCTTGTGAGCCGTACGGTAGTGGATACACGCTTTCTCTTATGTCCTACGCCAGTGTTGAGACTTCAGGAGCGAGTTAATGAATTAGTTCCTGGTGCTTTGATTGAAGTAATTTGTACTGATCCGGGATGTTTGTATGATATTCCAGCTTGGTGTAAATTACAAGGTCATCAAATACTGGATATTCGCACTCAAGAACACACGCACATAATCCTTTTGGAAGTAGGTCCGCAATGAAATATGAATCTTCTCAAACTACCTTGACTGCCAATGTCAGGGGTATTTTAACGCGTCGTACTGCGTTAATAGGCGCGGTTACTAATTTTTCTCTATCAGTAATTCAGGTCATAGTGGGAATTATCGGACATTCTCAGGCTTTAGTTGCGGATGCGATGCATACTTTTTCGGATCTTTTAGCTGATGGGGTGGCCTATTGGGCTGCCAGTCATGCTAATGAGGCTCCAGACAGTGAGCATCCTTATGGTCATGCTCGTTTCGAAACTGCTGCAGCCCTTGGGATTGCTTCGCTTCTTACCTTGGTGGGTATAGGGATTTCTTGGTCGGCAGTAGAGCGCTTAATTCATCCTGATGTTGGGGTATTACCTTCAACTTTAACCATTTATATTTCTGGAATTACCATTTTAGCCAAGGAGGCTTTATATCAATATGCAGTCTCTGTGGCTAACTATTTGAAATCGGATATGTTGCGTGCCAGTGCTTGGCATCATCGGTCGGATGCGTTCTCCTCTCTGATAGTATTTTTTAGTTTGATTGGTACTCGGGCGGGTTGGATGTATTTGGATGCGATTGCCGCCGCAGTGGTTGGCTTAATGATAGTGCGCATTGGTATTGATTTAGGGACGAATGCGGTGCGTGAATTAGTGGATACTGGATTGGATGCTAAGCGCTTGCAGGCTATTCGTGACACTATATTAAATGTAGGTGGGGTCAAAGATTTGCATATGTTGCGGACTCGGCGCTTGGGAGGTATAGCAATTGCTGATGTGCACGTCATAGTTGAACCTAGGCTCTCCGTTTCGGAAGGTCATATGATTGGTTTGGTTGTTGAGGAGCGCCTGAAACAGTCTGTGGATGAATTGCAAGATGTTACTGTGCATATAGATCCAGAAGATGACGAAGTTAATCCTAGCTGTCTGGGTTTACCGCTGCGAGCTGAGGCTACAAAATTTTTGCTTTCAGCCTGGAATGCAGTTGAACAACCGTATGATATTACGCATTTAAACCTACATTATTTGGAAGGGCATATTGAGGTTGAGGTGTATCTAAAATTCGTAACAGTCATCGAGGCAGCCAAGATGCAAAACATGTTCGAGTCATTACAGCAGGCTATATCGGCACGGCCCGAGTTTGTCATTACGCAAATTTATTTTGGCTATAAGTAGCTATAATTATCACTATGTTATTGCATCCAATGTTGTCACAAGCAGTTAATAGCCTGTTATTGATTATATCTTTGGTATCTGTTTATGGTAGTGCATTTGCCGTTTCCTTAAATGCTGAATTGGACCGCACCAAGGTGGTAGAAGGAGAGAGTTTGACTCTTACCCTATCGGCAAAAACTCGTCCCCAAGGCGGGCCAGATCTAAGTGTTTTAGCAGCTGATTTTGATGTTATAGATCAGGCTCAAAGTACTCGGCTTAGCATAGTCAACGGTAATGCTAGTTCGCTTACTGAGTGGCAAGTTACTATTATGCCTAAAAAATATGGTAAGTTGCGGATCCCAGCTATTCATTGGGGACAGTTAGTTAGTTCTCCAATTGATCTGGAGGTGTTACGGGCTGATCAAGCTAATGCTAACAACCTAGAAACCAGGCAAGTATTGATAGAGACTGAGGTTAGCACTAAAAATCCCTATGTGCAGGGTCAAGTAATTTATACCATCAGGATTTTAGCTAAAGTTCAAATGCAACAACCAGCACTAACGCAATTTAAGGTTGCAAACGCTATGGTTGAAAAATTAGGCGAGGACACCAGTTATAGTAAGGAAAGAGATGGGCATAAATATAACGTTATTGAGCGGCGTTATGCCATCTTTCCCCAACGCAGTGGACTGCTGACTATTGAATCTCCGATATTGAGTGCTGTAATAGCTGATCCAAGACGTAGAAACTTGGTCCTGCGCGATCCATTTTTTGGAGTTCCATTTGGTGATCCATTTGGCACTACCAACAATGCATTTAGCCAACAGATACGCATGCGCGGCCCCAGTATTAGCTTGGATGTTAAACCGCAAGATCCAAGTGTGATTGGCGTGTGGCTGCCAGCTCAGAAAGTTGAATTGTTGGAAACCTGGAACCCAAATCCTCCTAGTTTTATCGAGGGCCAACCGACAACCCGAACTATAACGATTATGGCTCACGGTCTCAGTGCTGCCCAAATTCCTGACTTGACAATACCATCAATCTCTAACGTAAAGTTTTATCCAGATGCGACGCAAGCGGATAATCAAGCTCGGGATGATAATTTAATTGGAATAAAAACCTTTAAACAGGCAGTGGTACCAGCAGTTGCCGGTCGCATCACATTACCTGAGATTCGTTTGGCATGGTGGGATACCATTAACAACCAACCGCAGTTAGCAATAATTCCAGCCCAGGACATAGAGGTACTGCCCGCTATTAATGCTGATGCCAAAAATATCCAACCCAATCAAAATAATAGCACTTTAAGTAGCAATTTGGCGCCTAATCTTAGCAGTAAAAATTTGCCAACTGCAGCAGTACACCCTGAAAATTCAGCTAAAACTGACCCTGGTAATGTCAATCTAAAACCTAATTCTATTCTGGATAACCAATCATTGGGGTACCTCAATTGGTTCCTAACCTCCATGATTTTAAGCATCGCTTGGTTAACAACCATCCTGTTATGGTTAATTGAGCGGCGGCGCAAAGTACGTCAACCTAAAGTTAATGATCTCAATGCAGCTAAGCTCAGTAAACTAGCAACCCAAATCAAACAATATTGTTTGGCGAATGATGCACGGCTAGCGCGTTTAGCCTTGTTAAATTGGGGACGGGCCAATTGGCCAGATCAACCACCTACTAATCTCAATGGACTAGCCAGCGCGTTAAATTCCGAAATAGCCACTGCCGTATTTCAAGAATTGGATCAATGTTTATACGCAGGTGCTGCCAGCAAAATTTGGGATGGTAGAGCTGCTTGGAATAAGCTATCGCAGTTATTGCCAAACTCTAAGCCAGCTGGATCTAAAATTCAGCAACCTTTACCGCAATTATACCCAAATACAATAGGTTAGAATACTTAACTATTACATTGGTAATTGATATCATACGAGCACTGGTACCCCAATAACGTGCGTATTCGATATTCAAAATCATAAAAGCACAATTTTAAAATGGATTCAAAAAGTGCCAAATGTGTTTTATATTTTTCTAATATTCGCCTCAATTCATCCATATTAAAAACAGTTGATTCCCAATTTACAGTAATCCCCTATTTCTATTGTTGTGTAAGTGATCACTTTTTTGAGGACCTCGTAGCTTCCATAAAAACTCTAAAAAATGTTTTTCAGTAATAAAGCAACAAAATTTCATGGTACACTAAAGCCGTAGTACCTTTTAATGACTTTAATAACGTGAGGTATTCTATGGAGCACATTATCCTTAAGTTAAAATTAATAGGTTTCTCGGCAGCCGAAACCACAGCGCTTGCTAGCATGTGTAAATTATCGCAAGCTCGTTTGCACATATCTGGTAACCACAGCATGGTTGGATATCAGATAGCAGAAAACGATGCAGCGAGCGAAGCTGCTAACTCCATACTTATAGTCAATGCTAATGAACCAGAGGCCGTGGCTAGGGCTCAAGATATTCTATCTGTAACCAATAAAATACCTACAATTTTTATTGGTAAAACAGAAATTGCAACCACAAGTGACCGCCAATTTGCGTTACAGGGCGGCAGTATAGGTAGTCTACTCAAGACTTTACTAGGATTGTTAGACCGCTTAGCCGAACGCTACATAGTATCAAAAAAGACCTGCCTCGTAGTGGACGACAGCGCCCTAGCTCGCACCCAAATGCAGATTATATTAAGTGAACACAGACGCTTAGACACCGAATTTGCTGAAGATGCCGAAGCTGCCATAATGCTCACCAAGTCTAAAACTTTCGATATCATTTTTTTGGACGTAATGATGCCTGGCATGGACGGATATCAAGCTTGTAAATTGATAAAAACTGAGCCCCTAGCTAAAAACACCGTAGTCGTAATGTTAACCAGCAAAAATTCGCCATTTGATAGATTACATGGAGCCTCAGTAGGCTGTAATAAATACCTAACTAAACCAGTAACCGCAGACCAAATTCAGGAAGTACTACAAAACTATGGAATAATTTGAAACCACGTAATTACTGGATTCACTTTAAATTTAGACCAACACAAACAAAATTATCACCCTGGTATAAATCCTATAACTTGCAGATAAAATTAGGAACACATCATGAGTAGATACAAATACAGCTTATTAATTTTCAGCTGGGGTTTATTCGGACCTGCCCAAGCGGATCTCACCACGGGCCAGCACTTAGTAGCTACACATTGTACTGGCTGTCACGATGCCCAACCCTATACCAATCCCAATCGGCGCGTGCAAGACATAAAAGCCCTGAAAGAACAGGTCAAAATGTGTGCCCGGGCCAATGGACTAAAATGGACCTCAGATGCAATTGATGCCGTTGCTACCTACCTAGATCAAACCTACTACCATTTTCCTTAGGGTGGCAGTAGCAGTAGGGTACGCATCGCGTACCATTTCCTAAGCTTAACCAGGTAGGGTACCCATCGCGTACCGTTTTCCTAAGCACAAAATTAAACCATGAACTTCACAGCATCTATAATCCCTGGTAACTACCAGATCCAAATAGCCAAAGACGAAACCATCTTGGCCGCCGGCATTCGGCACAACCTCGGCCTACTCTACGAATGTCGCCGCGGATTTTGCGGTACCTGCCAGGCCACATTATTGAGCGGCGAAGTTAGCTACCCCAAAGGCAAACCAGGCCGTCTAATAGGAGCCGATCCCAACCTATGCCTGATGTGCCAAGCAGTACCATTAACAGATATTACCTTGCAAGTACAAGAACTTATCGGTTATAACCAATATCCAGAACCCCAAATAATTACCTGCACTGTACATCAAAAAAACCAAATTGCCCCTGATGTCACCTACTTAAACCTCCAGTTGCCTGCTGGCCAACGTTTACAATTTCTTGCCGGCCAATATTTGGAAATAATCCTTGATGAAGGCAGCACTCGTCCATTTTCCATCGCCAATGCCCCATATACTGATACCAGTATCGAATTGCATATTCGTAACGTACCCAATGGATTATTTACTAGCAAACTGTTACCAGAAATAAAAATTGGGAATAGCCTTCAAGTTCGTGCCCCCTTAGGTAAATTTAATTTAAAACCCTCAGAGCGCCCCCTTCTATTCGTCGCTGGCGGCACCGGTTTTTCTCCTATTAAAGGATTGATAGAACAAGCTTTACAGGACAATACCGAACGCCAAATCTACCTATACTGGGGCGTAAGATCACAACCTGATCTATATATGCCAGACCTCCCACAACGTTGGTCCCGAGAATATCCTAATCTAAAATTCATACCAGTCCTTTCACAACCAAATTCTGAATGGACCGGTCGCAGCGGCTTCGTACACCAAGCTGTCATCACAGATCACCCACAACCAATCCAATTTGATGCCTACCTAGCAGGCCCACCCGTAATGGTTAACGCTGCTCAACACGCATTAACCCAAGGCGGTTTAGATCCAGCGCATATTTTTTCCGATGCCTTCGAATTTACAACTATCCAAAGTAACTAACTCCAAAGGAATCAAAGTGTTTATCCAAAAAATCAAATTAGCTTTAACACTGCTTGCCGCATTGGCCGCCCTACCAACTGCATTAATTGCTGGACCTAAAGTTTTACTGGAAACCACCCAAGGCAACATCACTATAGAGCTAGATGCTCAAGCGGCCCCTAAAACGGTCGCCAATTTTCTAAGTTACGTTGACGCAGGCTTTTATGATGGCACCGTTTTCCATCGGGTAATCAGTGGTTTTATGATTCAAGGCGGAGGCATGGACAGCACATTAAACCCCAAAGCTACCCACGCCCCCATAACCAACGAAGCTGATAACGGCCTACTCAACGCTCGCGGCACTATCGCCATGGCCCGTACCCCTGACCCACATTCAGCTAGCTCCCAGTTTTTCATCAATCTAGCCAACAACAGCTTCCTAAACTTTCGGGATAAAACCCCTAATGGCTGGGGCTATGCGGTTTTTGGGCGCGTAATTGCCGGCATGGAAACCGTGGATAAGATTGCGGCCCTCCGTACCAATATGCAAGACGTCCCCACCACAATTCCAATCATCAAACATGCTACTCGCATCACCACCGAGGACTCAAAATAATCATGGTTGTCTTTACTACCAACAAAGGACGCATCGTCATAGAACTAGATCCCAACAAAGCCCCTAAAACTAGTGCTAATTTTGAAGAATACGTACGTAGTGGACATTATGCCGGGACTATTTTTCATCGGGTAATCAATAATTTCATGATCCAGGGCGGCGGTTTTACACCAGACATGATTCAAAAGCCGACGCAACAACCGATTGCTAACGAAGCGAAAAACGGACTTAAAAATGTCATCGGTAGTATTGCCATGGCCCGTACCTCAGATCCGCATTCTGCTACAGCACAGTTTTTTATCAACGTAAGTAACAACGTCTTTTTGGATTATCCAGGTCAAGACGGCTGGGGATACTGCGTATTTGGTAAAGTAACCGCAGGCATGGATGTAGTAAATCAGATTAAGAATGTTAACACCGCCAAACTTTCAGGACATCAAGATGTACCAATTCAACCCATAGTGATAGAGAAAGCTGAAATAATTTAAAGAATTAAACCCCGAATCAAGTAGAATACCACTTCTTAAGGAAGTGGTAAGGGGATGGTTTTGTGTCTAATTTGTTAATTATCACCATGGTATTAATCAAATGCCAAACCACCGCACCCTATTTATTTCTGACTTACACCTTAGCCCTGCCCATCCAAACATGGTTGAATTATTTATATATTTTTTAACCACCATGGCGAGTACTGCCAATGCCCTGTATATTTTGGGAGACCTATTTGATGTCTGGATCGGTGACGACGATACTAACCCAACCCATCTCCATATCATCAACGCACTTAAGACACTAACCAACACCGGGACCCAACTTTTTATTCAAAAAGGCAACAGGGATTTTTTGCTTGGTACACATTTTTTTAAAGCCGTAGGCGCCCAACCTTTGACCGACATGGTAACCATAAACCTATACGGCGTACCCACCCTATTAACCCATGGTGATCTTCTCTGTACCAACGATGTTGCCTACCACAGACTGCGGCGTGTAATCCGTAATCCCATAGTCAACAAGATTTTTTTATACCAAAGCCTAGAGCAGCGGCGGCGTATTGCAGCTAAATCGCGGCAGCGTAGCCAACAAGCCACTACCCATAAGTCATCTCAAATAATGGATGTAGATTCCCATACCGTGGCCAAATATTTAACCCAATTCCGCTGCCAGCAATTAATTCATGGGCATATCCATAAACATGCTAAACATGAATTTATCCTAAACGGACACAGCGCCCAACGCTGGGTATTAGCAGAGTGGAATATTGATCAAATCTTAGTGTTACAAGCCACAGCTTCCCAGATTAATTTTGTCCAAGCCCATCCAAATTTGTATCCTCTAACTTCTTGATTTTTAATCTAAATCCAAAACTGGATGCAGTTTTGGTTAACTTATTGATTTTAAAGATAACCCAAATCTGAGTTATCATACTTTTCAAGTACTTATAAGTTTTGAGAATAGCACAATACCCGCCACCGCACTGTCACATCGCAATACTCAATAGCCCCCCAAACCGCCGTGTAATTTGACACTTAAGCAATTCAGCCCTACCTTCGGCTATTCCTACGCCTCTACCACCCTCAAAGATATCTTTGTAACCATGAGTCTTTTCTAGCAGAGTTAATGCTGGAAACATGGCAGCTATGTCCGCAATAGTTAAATGTTTAAATCGTCCCAACAACCAAAACTCTAAAATCTGCTTCAAATTATCCTGAATTTCAACTAATTATAAAATTCTTTTAAAGTATATGATACAATATTTGATATGATAGATTAGATTTACAACTAAAAGTTATGGCATAATCAACTGCAAAGGATGATGAACCTGCATTATGTACCCATGCGATACTGGTTCTGGAATACAAAGCCAGTACCGCGGACAATGCAAGCGCCATTTTTTAGCTTGGTACCTCAAAGTCAGGATAGGGACTGTTAATATAAACTTATGAATTCTAAATTAAATAAAATACTGGTTATTACCCTACACTGTACAGTGTAAATCGCAATTAAAATTGTTAATGAGTAATTGATGAAAATATTCTCAACCCTATACAAATATGCCATGGAATGGGCCCGTCACCCACAAGCCCATTGGTACCTGGTAGCATTAAGCTTTGCTGAATCATCATTTTTTCCGATTCCTCCAGACGTCATGCTAGCCCCTATGTCTTTAGCACGCCCCGAGCGCGCCTGGTGGTTGGCAACTATCACCACAGGAGCCTCAGTACTTGGGGGTGCTCTAGGTTATGCTATAGGCTGGTTTGCGTTTGACCTAGTGCAACCGTTGATAGTTGATGCTGGATATTTACCATTGTACCAACGGGCCCAGGAGTGGTATCAGGCCTGGGGTTTCATAGCAGTATTGATTGCCGCATTTACCCCTATACCTTATAAAATGTTTACTATTGCAGCTGGCGCCATGAATATGTCATTTCTACCATTTATGTTAGCATCAGTAATTGGTAGAGGTGGACGCATGTTCCTAGTTGCCGCTCTCATGGCCTGGGGTGGTCCTGGCATGGAGCAGGCCCTGCATAAGTATGTTGACCGCATTGGTTGGATTACCATATTGGTTCTAGCAATTGCTATGCTGATATATTATGCTTAGCTTGAGATTTCCTGCGGTATACGACCGTAAAGCTCTAGGATTTAACTAAATGATAGATTTTTTACCACAATGAAACTCCAACAATTTCTGAATTTTACATGGCTATTATGTATAATTTTAGGATTAGGATTAACTGGTTGTGCAACTAGACCACCAATAGATCCACCGGTGCCGCAACCACCAGTTGTCCCAAATCCACCTCCACCCACAGTAGTATTACCAGCTCCGGAAACATATGTTGTAAAAAGAGGTGATTGGTTATCAACTATCTGCCAAACTTATGGTTTAAATATACAAGACGTAGCTAATTGGAATAATATTCCGCCGCCGTACGATAGGATACAACCTGGGCAAGTTTTGCGGCTACGCCCTGGAATGGCATCTAGACCAATGGAGCGACGCCGTCCTGAAGTTGAAGATTCCCAAGTTGATGAAGGACCGTTGCCACCAGATTATCAAGCCAATGATTGGATGTGGCCAACCGACGGACAGGTTGTACAAACCTTTGTTAAGGGAAACCATACCCGCTCAGGAATTCGTATTGCTGGTACTTTGAACCAAAATGTGGTGGCAGCTGCATCTGGGAAAGTTATATACAGTGGCACAGGATTACCTGGTTATGGCAAACTTATCATCATTAAGCACAAAAAAAATTACCTCAGTGCATACGGTTTTAATAACAAACTTCTGGTTCGTGAAGGCAAATGGGTAAACCAAGGGCAAACTATATCTAAAATGGGACATTCCGCAGATCGCAAGCCCATGCTGCATTTCGAAATTCGACGTATTGGTAAAGTGCTAAATCCACTACGCCTATTACCACGTCGCTAGCACAGTCTAGGTCAGTGTGGAGCTGCAACGATAGCTTCAGGTAGGCAACATGGTAGAAACCGATAATGATATTGATGATTCCACTGAAGTGGAATCTGAATGCAAATACTCAACGCCTGACGAACTTGGTATTATCCCATTAGATGAGAATGAGCCTGGCTACAGGGAACAGGCTAAAGCCGCCAGTGACGAGGCCCTACACGATCCAACACGTTTGTACTTTAATGAGATAGCTAGTGCCAAATTACTAACTTCGGAAGAGGAAAAAGAATTAGCTAGGTTGGCGCGCGCTGGCAATGCTGCGGCTCGCCGCCGTATGATCGAAAGTAATTTACGCCTAGTTGTGAGAATTGCTAGGCGTTATGCCTACCGTGGCATTCCTTTCCTCGATTTGATCGAGGAGGGAAACATCGGGCTAATTCGAGCCGTAGAAAAATTCGATCCTGAACGCGGCTTTCGGTTTTCGACTTATGCCACCTGGTGGATTCGGCAAACTGTAGAACGTGCCATCATGAATCAGGCCCGTACCATACGTTTACCGGTACACGTGCTTAAGGAACTTGGGGCTTTTCTACGAGCTAGTAAAAAACTTTCGCAAACCCTAGATCGGGAACCAACTAACGAAGATATCGCTGAATTATTTGATAAACCGGTAAAAGAAGTTGCAAAGGTGATGGGGTTAACTGATCATAGCACAACCTCTGTGGATGCTCCATTAGGTCGAGATAGTGATAGTTTACTCCTCATAGACTTAATCCCAGACGAGCATGCGGATAAGGATTTATTAGAGGATATTCAGCATGATAGCGTGGTATCACATCTAACCCAGTGGTTAGCTAAACTTACCGAACGTCAACGTGATGTAGTAATACGCCGCTTTGGACTTTACGATCGCAACATTTCAACATTAGAAGAAGTAGCCGATGAATTGGGCATTACGCGTGAACGTGTACGCCAAATTCAGGTAGATGCACTCAAGCGGCTACGTATCATATTGGAGTTAGAGGGGTTTTCTGAGGAGGCTTTTTTTGAATGATGGCACACACAGGGCACTATGAATAAAAATATCAGTCGACTGCAACCTTACCCATTTACCAAATTAAACCAATTACTTGCTGGAATTCAGCCCCCTGCGCATTTATCCCCAATAATATTATCCATAGGTGAGCCTAAACACCCAACGCCACAACTCATAACCAATGCCCTAGTAAACAATTTGTCTACTCTTGCCAGTTACCCATTAACCAGAGGGTTAAATGAATTGCGTACTGCCATAGCCAATTGGTTAATCTGGCGTTTTGCCCTGCCAAATGCTGGCATTGACCCCAATACTCAAGTACTACCGGTAAATGGTACCCGCGAAGCCCTGTTTGCGTTCGCTCAAACTGTAATAGATGTTAATACCAATGCTAATTCTAAGGCTAAACCACTGGTATTACTACCTAATCCCTTTTATCAAATCTACGAAGGTGCTGCCTTATTGGCGGGTGCCACACCACACTTTTTACCGTGTACTGTTAATACAGGGTTCGTACCGGATTTTACCCAAGTCGCAGATGCTGTGTGGGAACAATGTCAATTGCTATACATCTGTTCACCTGCGAATCCCACTGGGGCAATCCTAGACTTACCAACGCTAAAGTATTTGATCGGGTTAGCGGATAAGTTTGACTTTATCATTGCAGCAGATGAGTGCTATTCTGAAATTTATCAGGATGAATCTAACCCGCCTCCGGGCTTATTACAAGCTGCCGCTGAATTAGGTCGTACTGATTATGGTCGCTGCGTGGTATTTCATAGCCTATCCAAACGTTCCAATTGCCCAGGTCTACGTTCCGGATTTGTGGCTGGCGATGCCACAATATTAGAAAAATTTCTGCTATATCGTACTTATCACGGCTGCGCCATGTCATTACCAACTCAGTACTCTAGTATTGCAGCTTGGACCGATGAAAATCACGTGATAAAAAATAGAACATTGTACCGAGAAAAATTTGCAGCCATGCGGGATATTCTGCAACCGGTGCTGCCTATTACCGTCCCTAGTGCCGGTTTTTACCTATGGTTGCCAACTTCTGACAGCGATACCAAGTTTACCGCCGGTTTATTTGCCAATACCAACCTTACCGTATTGCCGGGGAGCTTCCTGTCCCGGGACCACTTGGGTTTTAATCCTGGGCACAACTACGTGAGAGTAGCCCTGACTCCGCCTCTTGCCGAGTGCGTTGAGGCGGCCAGGCGCATGCGGGAACATCTTGAATCATCTATTGCTAAATAGAACCACATTATTTTTTAAAACACCATTATGAAAAAATAGGTTATAATGACGCTTTATGGCACAATACTGTTGCCATCTGTTATCTTGCTCTTTTCCCTAAAATCATAATCCCATAGTAACAGGGATTTCTACGGCAAGTATACATCCTTGCCTTCAGCTTAAATTGACGTGTTCGCCTTGGATTAAACTCCACTATTGGTAAACCATCTGTTTTCGCATCATCCGCAACTTTTACTCCATCGCGATATAAAAACAGATCTAAATCTGAACAATCATTATCACAGGCACCAATCAACTTGTAAGACATACCGGAACGCAGCGTTAAGTTATAAGTTTTAGTCTGTCCACTACGCAGGTTACCAAACATATTATCGTGAGTCTCTCGCCAACCTTCGTTCTGGGCAACCA
Organism: Achromatium sp. WMS2; assembly: GCA_001276605.1. GTDB lineage: Bacteria > Pseudomonadota > Gammaproteobacteria > Chromatiales > Chromatiaceae > WMS2. Next base: position 7,127 of record JXSN01000012.1, on the reverse strand, counting down.
TCCTTACCAGGGCAAATTGCGCCTTAACTTGATCAGTGTACTCACCGCTTTGTACCGTGGTAGTAAGCAGTAAACTTGCAAGTCCTAAAACCAATAACGAGTAAAATTTCATCCTAGACTATCCTCCACGGATCACAAAAATAAATATAGCGAATTGTTAGATAACACCCAAACATGGTAAATACATCAAAACGCCAAGCCAGCAAGCAGCACCTTGCCAAGCAAGTAACCATCCTTCACGCTGCCAGCTGACTTTTAACAACGCTACTGCTATTCTTCATCCTTTCCTAATACACTAACTCCATAGAAACAAGGATCATTACTGCAAGCGTACATAGTTACCTTCAGCTCAAACTGGCCGGTCCAAATCGGTGTAACCTCCACTATGGGAACGCTGTCGGTTTGTTGATCTTTCTTAATCAGATTACCATTATAGTATATAGCTAGATCCAGATCCGAACAATCGTTGTCGCACACCCCAACCACCTTATATGATCTACCTGACCGCAGTGTTATATTATAGGTTTTGGAGTCTCCACTATCCATGCTATCAAATTTGTTATCATGAGTTTCCTGCCAACCTTCGTTCTGGCCAGCCATCCTTACCAGGGCCAATTGCGCTTTGACTTGATCAGTATACTCCCCACCTTGCGCTGTGGCAGTAAGCAGTAAACTTGCAGATCCTAAAATCAATAATGAGTAAAATTTCACCCTAGACTCCTCTTACGGTAAACAAATCCAAACAGTAACAAGCTCCAAAGCACCGCACCATCATACAATACGCGTATGGGACGGTCAAGTTTTAATTAGTTACCAATGAACCAGCAATTGCTGGTAAGCAATCAAAACCTATCGTAATTTAACATGGATAAAGTTACAATAGACTCTTGCAAAAGTAAAGCAATAAAGGTGTGTACATTTTTACATTGTGCAACTTAAGAATAACCTCATTAACACAAGAATAAATGGTAATTACTGACCAATATGCCGTAATCGGCAACCCCATAGCCCATAGCAAATCTCCACTAATTCATGCCGCATTTGCTACTCAAACTGGACAAAACTTAGAATATCAACGTATTTTAGGCTCAACAGAAAACTTCACTACCCAAGTTCAGGAGTTTTTTGCACGCGGCGGATTAGGCCTAAATATTACCTTACCCTTCAAACATCTAGCCTGGAACATAGCCACTCAATCTAGTGCCAATGCTAACGCAGCAACCGCCGCCAACACCCTAACCCCATGCCCAGATGGCGGCCTAATTGCCCACAACACCGACGGCCCCGGCTTAATACGTGACATTGTTCACAACAACCACATAGAAATTGCCCAACGCAAAATATTACTACTAGGAGCCGGAGGAGCCGCATCCGGCATACTACTTTCCCTAATCCAACAAAACCCCAAACAACTAATAATTGCCAATCGCACCCAAGCCAAGGCAAACGCCTTAGCCCAACGCACACTTACCAACCACCCCGAATTGGTCAATATGGTTTCAGGTATTGGCCTAGATCAACTGCATGACCTTAGTTTTGATATAATCATCAACGCAACCTCCGCCGGTATTAACGACACAATACCTGTTATTCCAGAGCACTGCCTAAAACCACATGGCGTCGTTTACGATTTACTATACGCCGACCAACCGACCCAATTTGTTAAATGGGGACAAACTCATGGCGCCAGAATCGCCCTAGATGGCCTCGGAATGCTGGTAGAACAAGCCGCAGAAGCGTTCTATATTTGGCGTGGAGTACGCCCAAATACCCAAGTTGTGCTTAGATCTCTACGCGGTTAACCAATAAAAACAACCACAACCAATACTGTCTACTTACACCTTGGAGACAGCTTATGCCCATAAGCGCTGATATTTTACGATTAATATTTATAATCTTTGGAATCTTAATGATACTAGGGGTATACCTATGGGAAAAATTTCAACAGATCGAGACACCTGGAGAAAACGGCTGGCGTGAAATGCAATCCCAGGCAATGGATGGCATGGTGATACCAGGTGCTGCCGGCAGACTATCTCAAGGAACAGCACACGGGGAAACTAGGTACACAGGACGTCGCACTGCCAAACCACCCAATCTTAAACCAGACGTACAGCCGCCCCGCAAAGAGACAACACCAGATCCTGAAGACAATTACTGGTATTCTGAACTACCTAGTCTTATTTTACAGCTCAATATTGGATCCAAAAACCTCCAGTTTGAAGGGCCAAATATAGTGCGTGCCGCTGAAGCCGCTGGGATGAAAATTGACACCATAGGAATGTTTCACTACTATGTTCCTCAAGAAAATGGAGATGACGTACTCCTATTCACCCTCGCGAACATAGTAAAACCCGGAATATTTCCTATGGAAAAAATAGTAGAATTTAAAACCCCAGGTTTAACCATATTTGCCCAGCTGCCCGCCCCAGTAGATGGCTTTAGCCTATTTTCAACTATGCTAGATAAAGCCAAAATTATAACCAAAAGTTTAAAAGGCGAATTACAAGACGAAACTCACAGCCGCCTAACCAACCAAACCATAGAACACATCTACACCCAAATAACCGAATTTCAGCGGCAAGAACAGCTTGGACACTATCGCTACACCTAAGATATACTATCCATACACATCTTTAACAGTGGATTGGACCTAAAAATTGGCAATAGCACCTTTAACCATAACCGAAATTGCCACTTGCTTAGAAGAGTGGCTAGAAGTAGAATTCACCTTCTACAAAGTTGAGGCTATTGCCAAGAGTTACGCTAATCTAGATACTGATCAACAAAGATTGGTTCTGAGCTGGATTCAGCGTATTGCTACCACTAATATTGAGACCGCGTGGCGTTTTGCTAATAAAATACTATTAGTCCATGACCGCTTGGACATGCGTCTCATAGAAGCTTGGGCTTTAAACGCAGTAGATGCCTATGATCGCTCTGGATTACGAGCCGCCCTAAAGGTAATAGACGATGTAGATCACTTTGCCATATTAGCCCATAACAAAGCTACCGGAGCGGTATTTAGTGATATTTCTGGAATATTACTTACTTTTGTCCATGGCTTAGCCGGCCGGCACCTTAAAATCGCCACAGGTGATGCCTGTTACACCGATTCTGAAACCCTATACCTACCAGCCATTATTGCAGAATTTGATAGCATAGCAGACAATTTTTTCTTGGCTAAATCCAAGATAGCCATGCTTTGGGCCCAAACTAAATTTGGCACTTTTCGGTGTAACTTTGACCATATTACCCAAGAATTTGCCGATCCCCAGCATGCTATCCGCTGCTTTAACGCCCTGGAATCGATACGCCTCGAATCCTGTATAGCCCGCGAATTACCAGGCCTATATCGGGACATGCAACATCTAAAACACCAGTTGCAACAACAACGTGACCCAATCTGGCAACAGTTCATACCCACATTAACCTCTCCCCAGGCCAAAGTGGATGACTCCTTAAGCTTACTACCCCAGGCCTACACTATACACACTATCCCTTGCATCTGTTATGCAACTGAACTTAGGCTAGATGCGGTACGTTCCAACCTAAATAAACGCTGTGCACAAGAAAAAATCTTGTTTCGTCTCAAAGTTCGTGAACTATTCAACGAAGCCGACAAAATATCTGGAAAAACTACTCCCCATGAATTAACAACCAATGACAAAAGTACCCCAGACATTATAGCAATGGAACTATTTCTGGACGGTAAGCCCCTAGCGCCACCAGAGGATATGCAACAACTAATCAACTCTATTATCCTAGACTTTGGTATGATACCACCAGAATATCTATTTCCCGCTGGTTCTGGTGAATACGATGCACAACCAATAGGAAACTACGATAAAAATCCCGATGCAGTGTGGCAAGGAGCATACCATGAAGAAGGAGCCTTTTTATACCCCGAATGGGACTATCGTCGCCAACATTATCGCAAAAATTGGACTGTAGTAAGGGAAAAAACTGTCCCCGAACTTGCCGACACTTTTGTTGCTAGCACCATAAAGCAATATGCTGGTTTAATTAAACATTTACGCCGTACTTTTGAAGCTATGCGCGATGGTAACAAGATCTTAAAGCGGCAAAAACACGGAGATGATATCGATATCGATGCATTGACAGAAGCCCTGGCGGATGTCAAAGATGGTCGTGAAATGACAGAACAGCTGTTTACCCATAATCAACGCCATGAACGCAGTATCGCGGTCATGTTTATGGTAGATATGTCAGGTTCCACCAAGGGATGGATCAATGATGCCGAACGGCAAGCCCTCGTGCTACTGTGCGAAGCGTTAGAAGTTCTAGGAGATACCTATGCTATTTATGGTTTTTCCAGTATGACCAGAAAAAGATGTGAAATTTTCCTAATTAAGTCTTTTACCGATTCCTATTCCGATACTGTTAAAAACCGTATCGCTGGCATCCAGCCTCAGGAATATACACGTATGGGTTTTGCAATCCGGCATTTAACCAAACTATTGCTACAAGTTGAAGCCAAAAGACGTATCCTAGTAACCATTTCCGACGGCAAACCAGATGACTATTTCGATGGTTACCGTGGGCCCTACGGCCTCGAGGATACCAAAAAGGCACTACAAGAATCTATTAATTCTGGCATTCATCCATTTTGTATTACCATAGATCGCGAGGCCAAAGACTACCTACCTCAATTGTACGGCACCGCAAACTACGTGGTACTTAGTGAGGTTAAACAATTACCACTACGGGTAACGGATATTTACCGGCGCATTACTGGCTGGAGATAATCACCAAATTAAGATCGTAACCCCCAGCGTCATGCTAGCTCCAAGTTACCGGTAAAAACATATTAAATATTCATATATATTCAGATTCATTGACAAAAATAGAAAGCCCCGTAGGGCGGGAGAAACGCAGTGAATCCCGCCATTTATAGATTTACACCACCTGCATAGACCTCACCCCCTGCCCCCCTATCCGTCATTCCGGCATGGATTGCCGGAATCCAGAAGCCAGGGACGAGTTTTGGTGCAATGCCCGTTGGTTATTGCACCTTACTAATCCAGAAGCCATGGATGGTGACATAACGACCCTAACTTCTTACCATGGTAAGAACAGATCTATCCTTATGTTAGTTTATTATGTTAGTATTGATATATTAGATATCCAAAAAAACGCCTTGCTTCAGTGTAAAGGTTTTTTTTAAGAATAGCAAGAGAAATAAGGGGGGTTGGGAGCGTGGGCATCCAAATTGGGAGTTTAAGCAGGCAAGACACCTGCGCTCCCAGACGCCCCGCCCCCTCTCCATCAATGGAGAGGGGGGCAGGGGGTGAGGTCCTACCATCAATGGATGTGTCACCATCCCTGGCTTCTGGATTCCGGCAATCCATGCCGGAATGACGGAATATAGTATTCTCGCGAGATAAAGACTAGAAGTAGAACTTAATCTTAGGCATAATAACGAATTAATTCAATATACATAAGAGGTACATTAGTATGTTAAGCAAACGTATTTATTACTTGGTGCTAACGCTAGTGCTCGTTGGAAGTTTAGGCATTTGGGTGTCGCCTAGCATGGCTAGGACCTGGGGGGAATTTTTTCAACAATGGACGGGAGCAGATAATACTGTAGATGCGGATAAATCCATAAATGCTGGTCGGCATAAGGGAGGCGAGCGTTGGCAACCCCAGACGCCGGAAGCAGTGCCTGTTGCTGAAAAGCAGCGGTTTGGTACGGAGCTTAAGATAGCGGTAACGGTAGGGATCAATGCCTATCCCGAACTTAGTGGCCTGCGGCCATTGGACTATGCCCGGGCCGATGCCGAGGCGTTAGGTGAGGCTTTCAAGCAAGCTGGGTATATCACGCGGGTTATAGTGGATGGGGATGCTACCAAAGGGGCAATTATCAGAACTTTGCAGGATGTTAAGGGCATGATCGAGCTGAAGCCGGACCAAAGTACGGTTATCTTTGCCTTTTCTGGACATGGATTTCAAGGTAAAGATAATAATAAGAATTATTTGGCAACTGTTGAAGCTTGGGATCAGGATATCCAGGGTTCCGGGTTGGCTTTGGAGCAGGTGCAAGAGTTGTTAATTGCCACGGGCGCTACCCGCCGGATGGTGTTTATCGATGCCTGTCGGAATGATCCTATGCCCAACAAAGGTGGAACTAGGATGTCCGCAAGTTTTGATCCACAAAATTTGTTTAAGGATGCCGAAGGGACGCGGGTTTTGTTTTCTACCAAGGCTGGAGATTTTAGTTGGGAGCGGGATGAACTGAAACATGGGGTGTTTACCCATTTTCTGTTGGAGGGTTTAAAGGGTAAGGCGGCAGATGCCCAGGGTTTGATTACGTTTCGCAAACTTGCGGATTATGTGCAACAGCAGGTTGGGAGCTGGAGTTTTGAGCATGGGAATTCGCAACGACCGTATGAGGCGGGGGAAAGTAGTGGCTGGTTTTTAGTAGCGCAAATCAAACCCCCACCACAAGCGCCAGAATCAGTTGTTGTTTCCACGCCAACACAGACTCCTGTCAACAATTTATCTAACATTGCCCAATTAACCATTAACACCCGTCCCAAATCAGCTCAGGTGCGGATGCTTAATCAACAGTGGCAGTATCAACCGGGGATGACATTGCCCGTAGGCCATTATCCCATTGAGGTCAGCGCCCGCGGTTATTTTAATGCCACCCCAACTATCGACTTAGCGAGTAATGTTAACACTACTGTGGCCTTGCAACCGCAGCCTATTCCAGCGGTGCTGCAGCAGGGCCATACAAGTGCTGTAACATCTGTAGCCTTCAGCCCCGATGGCACGATCCTAGCCTCTGCTAGTCAGGATAACAGCATCAAACTATGGCGGGTGGCGGATGGGACGTTACTGCGGACCTTAACTGGCCATACAATTGCTGTAACCTCGGTAGCCTTCAGCCCGGATGGCGCGAGTTTAGCCTCTGGTAGTTATGATGGCAGCATAAAACTGCGGCGGGTGGCGGATGGGGCGCTACTGCAGACCTTCACTGGCCATGCAGAGGGTGTAAACTCTGTAGCCTTCAGTCCGGATGGCACGATTTTAGCCTCTGGTAGTGATGATAACAGCATCAAACTATGGCGGGTGGCGGATGGGGCGTTATTGCGGACCTT
>JXSN01000110.1 GCA_001276605.1 Achromatium sp. WMS2 | reverse complement strand
GCTTCTAGTGAGGCTGCGAAATTGCTTGCCAACAAAGAGAACGCTGCGGACTTAGTTGGCGGAGTAAGTTACTCTGGTGACGATCTGTTGACTATAACCTTGCTTGATATGAGTTTATCGGCTACTATGGAGGCTAGTCGCAACGTTGCTGAACATGTTTTGGATCGCCTATATCAGGTAGGTGAATTGCACAAGGATAACGTGCAACATGCTGGGTTCGCTGTGCTTAAAGCTCCGGATATTCCAGGGATGTTGGTAGAAACAGCCTATATTTCTAACGTCGATGAGGAAGTTAAGCTAGGTACCCCCAACTTTCAAGAGCAGCTAGCAACTGCCATCCTTAGCGGTGTTAAGGAATATTTTTATAGAAGACCACCTGTTGGATCCAGGGTTGCACAGCTTGCAAATAGCTTCGGTGGAAATGAATCCAATTAATGGTCATGGCTAAGTGTATATCCGGTTAACTATTGATGTGATAGTGTTAGGCCTGGTTTTCAACCATTACAACTGTTGCTAATTGCTGGGGTGGATATTTGAAGTTAGAGTATTTTTGCAGATTCAAATAAATATGTAGTAACAGTAATTTAATTTCGCCCCGAATTGGGGCGAAATTTTGTGGTTGGGTGCCAGCAAACTCGTATTTTCAATGATATAGTATTAATTTTAACCTAAAGCCATTGATGGTTAGATTAGTGAAACTAATATGACAGATTCATTTCCAGTGCAATCGCCTGCTGAGCAACGTTTAAGGAGATGGCGCTTAGTTTTAGGCGGGGGTGCAGCTGATGGAACTAGCTGTAGCTTGGGCAGTGAAGATTTAAACATGGATGCGGCCCTGGCGGCATTGTATAGTCGTGACGACATTGGCGGTGGAAATAGACGCGGAGGGTTAGGTGGTTCTGCACCCAACGTAGCCCGTTGGTTAGGTGATATCCGCAAATATTTTCCGGCCTCGGTAGTACAGATAATGCAGCAAGATGCCATAGATCGGCTGCAATTACGCCAATTGTTGTTAGAACCTGAACTAATAGAAACTATACAGCCTGATGTCAAGCTAGTAGCAACCCTAATTTCCTTGGGTAAAATAATTCCGGATCACACTAAGGCTACCGCACGTCTGGTGGTGCGCAAGGTAGTGGATGAATTGTTGCAACGCTTAGACGAACCCATGCGCTCTGCCGTGTCTGGAGCCTTAAATCGAGCAGTACGCAACCGGCGTCCACGCTTAGCCGAAATAGATTGGCAGCGTACTATTCGTGCTAATCTAAAACATTACCAGCCTGAATACAAAACCGTAGTGGCCGAAACCCTAATTGGTTATGGGCGTAAATCTAGACGCAGCCAACGCGATATAATATTATGTATCGATCAAAGCGGTTCTATGGCAGCGTCTGTAATATATTCCAGTATTTTTGGGGCTGTGATGGCCTCGTTACCTACGGTTACTACTCATCTTGTGGTATTTGATACCGCTGTAGTTGACCTTACCCCACAGCTTGAGGATCCAGTGGACGTATTATTTGGTACTCAATTAGGGGGCGGGACTGACATCAATCAGGCAGTGTCTTATTGCCAAACTTTGATCCGCGACCCAGAAAATACTATTTTAGTTCTGATATCCGACTTATATGAAGGTGGAGTTGCCAATAAGCTATTACGTAGGGCCGCTGAATTGGTACAAAGTGGGGTAAGTTTCATTACTTTGCTCGCATTGAGTGATGAGGGGCGTCCTGCATACGATGAAACACTAGCGGCCGAACTTGCGCGCCTTGGTGTACCAAGCTTTGCTTGTACTCCGGATCAATTTCCGGGCCTGATGGCAACTGCTATTCGACGTGAGGACATAGGGCAATGGGCCGCCAAGGAAAAGATCATGACTACAAGACCAGTTGAGAAGTTAATGAACTAGCGTAATTTTACACTTAAATAATTAAGCCAGCTAATATTTATGTATGCTCAACAAGACTTAAGCATGAAATGCATCTCAGGAATAAATGTTATTATGCCACGAATAATAGCTGCGGTTTCTAAAGTATTGACGGTGGTTGTGTTCGGTTGGATTATGTAGAGTATTATTGGTTGTGCGACTGAAGGTAATTCAGTGCCACAGTGTCCCAATGGTTCTAGTTGCAATTCACAACTAAAATTTGCGGATTCTACTGTGTTTGATGAAGATTTTTCTACAATACTAAAAAGAATAAATGCAATTCCATATATACAATTGGATTCTCTACCACCTCAAGATCCTGTTGCCGTGCTGTCTCTATCAATATTAATGGTGCGGTTTCAGGTGCACCACTTGATTACGCAGATAAATCGGGGTGGCGGTGGCTAAGGGAGTATTAGAATCTGTCAAAGCAGCTTGAGCCAGTGGTATGAGATCTTGAGCATTACACAGCAGGTTTGCTGAGGACAGATTGCAGGACCGGTCTAACCTGGGTATTAAGACATCGGCATAGGTAGTAAAACCCCTCCCAACTCCTTGCCACGCGCCGCCGGTAAGATTCCAAACCAACTGATCTGGAGCTAAAACTTGCTCATCTGCAACGGCTTGAGCCACGCCGGATACCATGTGATAAGCACCCCAATAAATTTCTCCCATTCTGGCGTCCAGTGCTACTGCGATCTTTAGTGCACCTGTAGTACGATATAAACCCTGGGCTAATAATGCTAAATTGGATATTGGTACCAATGGCAAATTTGCCCCAAAACCAATGGCTTGTGCTACAGCTGTGGCAATTCTGACTCCAGTAAACGAGCCCGGCCCGCGTCCAAAGGCAACAGCATCTAGTTCGGTTACTGTCGCCGCTGCCGTTTGCATTAACTCATCGATCATACCCAATATCAATTCACCATGGCCGCGGGGGGCCTCAGTAAACCGTGCATAAACTTGGTTATTTAGAGATAAAGCAGCTGAGCAAGCCTCAGTAGCAGTATCCAGGGCAAGAATTTTCATAGTCTAATAAGTAAATCTCTAAAAATTGATTTTCCATACTACATTCATAATTTTAAATTTAGCCCGTACATACTACCATGTTTGTGGGGACGCCGGAGCGTCCCAGATTAAGTTCCCACATTAGAGCATGGAACGATCAGGATAGGGTGTCGTATTCCATCTATATGGTAAATAACTATAATAATTTAATTCTAGGCCATCCCAAGGATATGATAACCAGTATCCACATATAGGGTATCGCCAGTAATACCAGAGGCCAAATCAGAACATAGGAAAGCCGCAGCATTACCAACTTCAGCAATAGTTACATTACGCCGGAGTGGGGTTTTGGCCTCGACCTGATTCAACATGGACTTAAAATCACTAATTCCAGACGCGGCTAGGGTACGTATTGGACCCGCAGAAATGGCGTTAACGCGAATACCCTCCGGCCCCAGGGCGGCGGCGAGGTATTTGACATTGGCTTCCAAACTAGCCTTGGCTAAACCCATAACATTATAGTTAGGTACCACACGTACCGCTCCTAGATAGGTCATAGCCAAAATGGCTCCTTGTCGGCCCTTGAGCATAGGGCGACCGGCTTTGGCAAGGGCAGCTAGGCTATAGGAGCTAATATCGTGGGCTATGGCAAAGCCCTCTCTAGTTACCACGTCGGCATAATTACCTTCCAATTGTTCCCTGGGAACAAATGCCACTGAGTGGACTATACAGTCCAGACTATCCCAATGTTGACCTAACGATTGAAACAGGGCAGCAATTTGCTCATCACTACCCACGTCACAGGGAAAAGTTAATTCCGAGCCTACCTCTTTGGCCAATTCTACTACACGGCTTTGGAGTTTTTCAGATTGAAAGGTAAAAGCCAGTTCTGCCCCCTCTCGTGCCATGGCTTGCGCCGTTCCCCAGGCAATAGATCTGTTGCTTGCCACGCCTACGATTAATACACGTTTACCTTGTAAAAACCCCATATAAACCTCGTATTTAGGAACAAAAAAGCCGCCCTAAGGCGGCATAAATCAATGGTGGTACTTCTAGCTGGTTACTATCCATCAATAAGTAAATATGCTACCAGCTAGGTTCATATAAATCAGGTGCAGCACTAATGCCCTATTTAGACGTAGAGACAAATGTCGCTATCACCGGCAAATTCAAAAAATGCCGCAGCTCCAGCATATTCCACGTTATCAATAAAATCCTTAGGATTCATATCGAAAAGGTCTACGGTCATCTGGCAAGCAACGAATTTAACATCCGCTTCAAGGCACAATTCGCGCAGTTCTTCTAGACTAGCAACTCCCTTATCCTTCATCTTTTTCTTCATCATGCTAGTCATGATAGATTGCATACCGGGGGCTGCTAGCATGAATGTTGGAAACCAACGGTCCATATTCATCGGCATGGGCATGCCAGGGTTGCCAAGTGGGGTTACTTCTAGGGTTAGCTTTTTGCGTAGCAGCTGTAGTCCGTAGAAGGTAAAAAAGATTTGGACCTCGTAACCTAGGGCCGCAGCAGTAGATGCTAGAATAAATGGGGGATAGGCCCAATCCAGCGAGCCTTTAGTGGCTATTATGGCTAGTTTTTTCATATCCGAGTTTTAGGATCCTTGGACTGATGGTGGTTATTTAAGCCTACTTTCGGATTAGGACTTTTTAATCAGGAAGTGGAACTTGCCGCCTTCTTCGCGGGACTCGAGGAGCTCATGGCCAGTCTGTTTAGCGAAGGCATCGAAATCTTTGACTGATCCAGGATCGGTGGCAATTATATGCAGGACTTTACCGCTTTCTATGCCGCCAAGGGCCTTTTTGGCCTTTAGAATTGGCAGGGGGCAGTTCAAACCGCTGGCGTCAAATTCGGCATCAAAGTTGGCCATTGCAATACTCCATTTTAGGTATATTTTGATGAAACGCTTGGTTAATTAAAATAGCAACTTCACTTTATAAGCTAATTCTTTTCAAATAGCAAGCATGACTTAGTAATTTTAATATTTTATTCCATAACGACGTTAAAAATCATAAAATATTATGGTTTTAAAAATCCTTAGGTTGCTTTGAGGATATAAAACGTTAGTTGTATACTATTTACTTAGCTAGGGGTGCCTGTTAGTACTAGGCTGAGATATACCCTATGTACCTGATCCAGTTAATGCTGGCGTAGGGAAGCAGTGATGCTCTGGTAGCTTCGGGCGTGGCTGGCCTTACGCCTGGAAAAACTATTATGACCCAATCTTGTTCCGAACACCTAATTGCTGCTACGACCCGTCTATCAGCGGAAGTAACGCAGCCTTTTCCCAATTCCCGTAAAATATACGTTGAGGGTAGTAATCCTAGCATCTCGGTACCAATGCGTGAAGTTAGCCAAACTGCCACTCCCACACATACTGGCCCCGAATCCAATCCTCCCATCTTTGTCTATGATACCTCCGGTCCCTACACTGATCCCAAAACAAATGTGGATTTATTACAAGGACTGCCGGCTATTCGTAATCCATGGATTGAGGCTAGACACGATACTGTAGTTTTAGAACAACTGAGTTCTAAATTTGGGCAATTACGACAAGTTGATCCCAAATTACACGCCTTGCGCTTTCCGCATGCACCGCTTGGACAACCATCGGCAACTAGATTACCACGGCGCGCCAAAACTGGGACCATTGTTACTCAGATGCACTATGCTCGTAAAGGCGTAATAACTCCAGAGATGGAATTCGTAGCTATTCGCGAACGCCAGTTAATCGATAAATTACGCACTGATGCGCGTTATAAACAATTATTACAGCAACACCCCGGCTGTAGCCTAGGGGCCAACCTAGAGCAAGCAATTACACCAGAGTTAGTGCGGTCTGAAGTGGCCGCAGGTAGGGCTATCATTCCAGCTAATATCAATCATCCCGAGTTAGAACCTGCCATTATTGGCCGTAACTTTCGAGTTAAAATTAATACCAATATTGGTAATTCACCGGTCACATCCTCCATAGCTGAAGAAGTAGAAAAAATGGTGTGGTCGGCCCGTTGGGGTGGAGATACCCTAATGGATTTATCTACCGGTCAAAATATTCATGAGACTAGAGAATGGATTTTGCGCAATGCCCCGGTGCCTATTGGCACGGTGCCTATCTATCAGGCTTTAGAAAAAGTAGACGGAATTCCTGAGGAACTGACTTGGGAAATTTTTCGTGATACTTTGCTAGAACAGGCAGAGCAAGGGGTTGATTATTTCACTATTCACGCTGGGTTACGTTTAGCCTACGTCCCTTTAACTGCCAACCGTCTTACTGGCATCGTGTCTCGAGGCGGCTCCATCATGGCCAAATGGTGTTTAGCCCATCATCAGGAAAACTTCTTGTACACACATTTCGCTGAAATTTGCGAGATTATGCAGGCTTATGATGTAACTTTTAGTCTAGGTGACGGCTTACGCCCGGGGTCAATAGCCGACGCCAATGACCAAGCGCAATTTGCTGAATTGGCTACTTTAGGGGAACTTACCAAAATAGCTTGGGAACATGACTGTCAAGTAATGATTGAAGGCCCTGGACATGTGCCATTACATCTAATCCAGGACAACATGGATAAAGAATTGGCGGAGTGTTTTGCCGCACCGTTTTACACCCTAGGCCCACTAGTTACTGACATCGCACCCGCCTATGACCATATAACCTCAGCCATGGGCGCGGTTACCATCGGCTGGTATGGTACTGCCATGCTGTGTTATGTAACACCTAAGGAACATTTGGGATTACCGGATAAGCAGGATGTGCGGGATGGCATTATTGCCTATCGTATTGCAGCGCATGCTGCTGATTTAGCGAAAGGTTTTCCGGGTGCTCAAATTCGGGACAACGCCCTGTCTAAGGCCCGGTTCGAATTCAGGTGGGAGGATCAATTTAATTTAGCCTTAGATCCAGAACGAGCACGGGATTATCACGATCGTACTATGCCGCATCAGGCGCATAAGCTAGCCCATTTCTGTTCTATGTGTGGCCCTAAGTTTTGTGCTATGCAGATTACCCAGGAAGTTAGGGATTATGCTCGGACTAACGGTCAAAATA
>JXSN01000109.1 GCA_001276605.1 Achromatium sp. WMS2 | reverse complement strand
GGTCTAGTTGCGATAATCCTAGGTTATCTTTAATGGATAGTTTAGTATTTAAGCTAGGATTGTCTATGGGGTCTAGGTATTGGGCTGCTACGGTGGCTAGGTTATGATCCTTTAATGTAGAATTGACTAAATACGATTCCAGCATAGTATCAAACCATCCTGTACCTGGGTTGATAGCGTAGCGTTTCAGAATGGAAAAGGTAAATTTTGCATAGTGGGTGATTTTTTGATATTTAGGGCTTTCTAGTATTGGTTTTAGGGCCGCTAATACAGTTTGGGGATGGAGTTGCTGACCAGTTAACAGACCAGCGTCATGGGCAAATGGTATGTAAACACCGTGTTCAGCATTGATTGCTATGGCTAGTCCAATGATTTTGTCTGATAACTGTGGTGTATCAGTGGTTTGAATGCTGATAGCAAATGTCGAAGCGGCAATGAGCTGGGTGAGCCATGCGTTAAAATCCGGTTCGTTGGTAAGCAACTGTTTGTTAACTATAGGTAGAACTTTAGGTTCTGGAGCAGTGGGAGGTTCTTTAGGCAAGGCGGCCAGTAATCGGGTAGCTTCCAGTTGCTGGTACCAATGTCTAAGTGTGGAGACATCGGGATCGGCCAATACTAGATCTTGTGGGGTAATATTTAAGGCTACATCCAGTTTTATGGTTATTAGAGTCCGGTTTAATTGTAGACGTTCAGCATAATTGGGAATAGTTTTGCTAACTTTAGTGTTGATTTTATGGACGTTTTTCAGTATACCGTCAATACTTTGATAACGGGTGAGCCAGTTACGTGCGGTTTTGGGGCCGCAACCTGGCAATCCAGGGATATTATCTACTTTATCTCCAATTAAGGCTAAAAAGTCAATAATTTGGTGTGGTGTAACCCCAAATTTTCCTATCACACCATCGGTATCGAGACGTTGATTGTTGGGGTTATCGATCAAAAAAGTACGTTCATTTACTAGTTGTGCGAAATCTTTATCTGACGTTGCTATGAGGGTAATCCAACCCATGATGTAGGCTTGTTGTGCTAAGGTGCCAATAACATCATCGGCTTCAACACCAGATACAGATAATATGGTAATTCCCAATGCTGAGATTATTTGTTTAAGTGGGTGAATTTGTGCCACTAAGTCAGCATCTGCAGGCGGGCGTTGGGCTTTGTAGCTGGGTGCAAGGACGTCGCGAAAAGATGGGCCAGGGGCATCAAATATCATGGCTATGTGAGTAGGCTTGATTTTTTGAAGCAATTTTTGCACAGTGCTAATCACCCCCATAATGGCGCCGGTGGGTTGGCCGCTGCTGGTTGTCAGTTTGGGGAGGGCGTGATAAGCACGAAATAAGTAGTATGATCCATCTATAAGCAGTAGATCCGTATTCGATTTATTGGTATTGGGCACTGTGGTAGCAGGTATGAAGATATTAGTTAGATAGCGTTAGATTACCAGTAATTATTCTTAATTGTTGAGGCTAAACATGTTTAGGGTGCTAAATTTGGCTAGGGTGTTACTAAGCCAGTCTTGGGTAATGCATTTTTTTACGTAGGGTACATAGTGTTTGTCGTCACGGCTTATGTGTTCGCTGAGCCATAATTTTAATTCTGAAAGCAGTTTTCTAGAAATATCTACGCCATTCTCATGTTGTTCTACGTAGTGATTTATTCGTTTGGTAAAGGATTCGTGGGATTGTCTATGGGCATTTAAGTATGGATAATCACCTAACTGCATTAATTCTTCTTCAAAAGCAAAGTGGGTCATGGTATAATCGATGAGGCCGATTAGAACCTGGGATATGCCAATTTTGTCGTTGGCAATTCGGGCGGTTTCAAGTTCGTTTATATAGTCTACTATGCGCCGATGTTGGGAATCTATAGCGCTGATTCCTAAGGATAAGGAGTTATTCCATTCCCAATAGGTGTATTTTACGCTCATTATTACTGATACCTTTCAGGTGTTTGTTATTTGTATGCAATGGCGCCACGAACACCAACGGAGTTATCATGGAGCCTCTGCTATGTTATCAGGTTATTTAGCCGTGCTTTAAGTATCTAAATTGTAATATAGTGTAATGCTTATGTAAATAATAAATTGCAATTAGGTCTAACTGAGTTGTTCCGAAATACATAATGTTACACCTAAATATTGTTTGCTATGGCTAATGCTTGTGGGTAAAGTTCAGTTTATCCCAAATAGGGTGACAGTAGTTAGAATGATGAGCTGGCATTAGGTTTAATCTATTTTGAATTGCATTTCTTTTAACATGGTTAATTAAAGGTGATATATGCCTGCAATAATATCAAAACATATGGGTGATATGTTGTTTACAACTAGGGTTGGTCAGCATGAGATTATAAACGATGTGCCGCTGACTCCAGACTGGGGGGGCAAGGATCGCTATCCTACGCCTCCAGATTACTTTGTTGCGTCTATTGCATCTTGCATTGCGGCGTTTGTAGTACAGTATTGCACTCAGGTTGGTTTGGATGCTTCTGATTTGGCTGTAGAATTGAGTTATGAGAAGGAGACTAAACCAGCGCACTTTCGGGATTTGGCGGTCACAATCACTTTGCCGAATGCTAAATTAGGAAGTAGATTGGAGGCTATTAAGCGGGTGGCTAGTCATTGTACGGTACATGAGACAATTAGCCGTATGGGGGATTTGGCCATTACTGTTGTTGATAAATCGGAGTAATTACCTAATATATTTAGTAGGATAAATTATAAGATCGACTTTTAATTATGACTGATATTGAGTTTAGTAATTTGCTAAATGGGCAAGACGATCCTGCTTTGGTTGTTAAGAAGCGGGGTCGGGATTTGTTGCGTGATCCCTTGTTAAATAAGGGGACTGGTTTTCCGGATAGTGAACGCGATACCTTTGGGATTAGGGGTTTGGTGCCACCGGAAGTGGTGAGTATCGATGACCAAGTGCAGCGGGTCATGGAAAATTATAATTCCAAAGTTACGGATTTGGGGCGTTATACTCATTTGGAAGATTTGCATGATCGCAATGAGACTTTGTATTATCGAGTATTATTGGATTATATCAGAGAACTTACCCCAATAATTTATACGCCTGTAGTGGGCCAAGCATGTCAGCATTTTGGTCACATATACAGACGGGCCCGTGGGATGTATTTTAGTTTATCAGATCAGGAATATTTTTCTGATATGGTGGACAATTGGGAACGGGATGAAGTTGATATAGTGGTAGTAACCGACGGCAGTCGTATTTTGGGCTTGGGTGATCTTGGAACTAATGGGATGGGAATTCCCATAGGTAAGTTGTCACTGTATGTTGCGGGTGCTGGTATTTATCCTGGCAGGACTTTGCCAGTAATGTTGGATGTTGGTACTAATAATGAAAAGTTGAGGCAGGACATTTTGTACTTGGGTCAGCGCTATCCGCGTTGTGATGATGCTGCATTTTACCAATGTGTGGATAATTTTATTACTGCGGTGCATAAACGCTGGCCTAAAGCTCTGATTCAGTTCGAGGATTTCTCTAATAATCACGCTTTTGATTTGCTTACCCGGTATCGAAATAAGGTTTTGTCTTTCAACGATGATATCCAGGGAACCGGGGCGGTAACTTTGGCGGGGGTTTTGAACGCGCTGCGTATTGTAGATACTTATTTGCTAAATCAGCAGATAGTGATTTTGGGAGCTGGTTCTGCGGCTCGCGGAATAGCTGATTTGTTAGTCACCGCGTTGATGGAAGAAAGTGGTATTTCTATAGGTGAGGCTAGGGGGCACATTTGGTTGGTAGATAGCAAGGGATTGGTGACTACCGAGCGTTGGGATAGTTTGGAGAATCACAAACGCGACTTTGCTAAAACCAGGGATCCGTTACCTGATTTAATGTCAGTAATTGCGGAAGCGCAACCGGGGATTTTAATTGGGGTAAGTGGACAAAGTGGTATTTTTAGTGAATCTGTAGTGCGCTCCATGCACAAGTATTGTGAACGTCCGATTATCTTTGCATTGTCTAATCCGACTTCAAAGGCTGAGTGTACCGCAGAACAGGCGTATACTTGGACCAATGGGGCTGCTATTTTTGCAAGTGGTAGTCCGTTTATGCCGGTAACTTATCAGGGGCGGATCTTTGTTCCTGGGCAATGCAATAATATGTATATTTTTCCAGGTGTGGGCTTGGGGGCTGTGACATGCCAAGCTCGTGCAATCAGTGATCGGATGTTCTATGTGGCGGCTAAAACGTTGGCTGGTGAAGTATCAGATGAGATGCTGGCCGTGGGGCAGTTGTATCCGGATTTACGCCAGATACGAGATATTTCCACTGAAATTGCGCTGGCAGTTTGTAAGGTGGCCTTCAGTGATGGAAGCGCGGGCATTGAGAGACCGGTGGATCTTTTAGGTCATATTCGTGCTAAAATGTACCAGCCGCATTACTTACCTTATCAGCCAGGTTGAGTGGTTTTGAATAGCATTAATAATGTAATCGAGATTTTATATCTTCGCTAGCCCGATCTAGCAAGGAGTCTTGATCAATGCTGTTTAGAATTTCTTGGATTACTTGTTTGGGGCCACCCTCCCCCCAAGATTTGCCGCGGGCTAAATATTGTTCCGCAGCTTGTCCTACTATGTAAGTGCTGTAATAAGCTACTGCCCCCTGGGCGCTGCTGGTGATTAATGTCGAAAGCCCGATGGTGCCAATTTTAAGTATGGTAGATAAGGTGTGAATTATCCAGGTCGCTCCCATTACTACGGCCATTTGCTTGGCTATGGTCTTAATTAGATTTCCGGCCTCAATTTTGGTAAGTGGTAAGCCATAGATATTGGATAAGTGCACTATCATACTGACGTCTATGGCTAGAGCGGCGGCTAAGTCTGCTAGCGGCACTGGGTTGACAGCCACTGCAATACCCTTAGCAATACACCAGGTACGGATGATATTTTCTCCAAGCTCTTGTTTTACTTCTAGTATTTTCTTGGCTATTTGGTCACTAAGGTGAATTGCGAAAATAGATGCGTTTAGAGCTGCCAAGGTTTTGCCTTCGGTTTCTAACAATATCCACAGCCGATCTCGTAAGGCTTCGGTATCTGGTTTAGGCTGACGCAGGACTTCGGTTTCGTTACCGTTTTCGTCTACCATAATCACCAGACGCTCAGCAGGTCTAGCACTTACGCACACGATATTCTCAGGGGCGACGTATTGGTGGGTATGGTTACGGATGGCTACCAGTAACATTTGCCGATCTTGACGGGTATAGCGATCTATTTTGTTGAACACTACTATTATCGGACGTTGTTGAGCTGCTAAAACGCGCATGGCTCGCAATTCACTTTCTGTTAAATCACCGTCGATGACAAACAAAATGATGTCGGCCCTTGCGGCTACAGCATGGGCTAGTTCTTCTCTGGACTCGCCTGCTACCTCGTTAATCCCTGGCGTATCAATTAGAAAGATACCTCCACTTTGGTGTTCAGCCCACAATCCCATTTGGGCATTTTTGGTTTCACCATGGAGTGGGCTAGTGGAGAATTGTTCCACTCCTAATAGGGCATTAAGGGTTGCAGATTTTCCAACGCTAACCCTTCCAAAAGCTGCGATATGAACGTGTCCGTGTTCTAATTTATCCAACATGGTCTGAACTTGTGTATAATCTTCGGACAGGGACGCTCTTACTTCAGTGGGAACAGTTGGATCGTTGAGCAGTTTGCGCAGGCTATCCTCAGCCAGGGCTAAGTGGTCGTCGCCATCAATGGGCATAGTATTGGTAGAGGTGGCGTTGGGTTCATTGGTATGCCAATCGCGCCAGTTTTTTCTTAGCGACTTTAGGGTATTTACTAAAGGTTTCCAATCATATGGGGGCATAATTTGCGCATAATCCTAGAGTAAATTAAACACGGTGGTGCTAGTTATTTTGCAGTATACTACAGGGGCATACCAATGTTTTCTATAAAGTATCACATTATATGGTGTAAAAAACTGTGATACTGATTAGTTGTTAAGTAACGGTATTACGATATTATTTCTGTTACCGCGGGTTTCCTTGTTTCAACGAGTCTCTGATTTCTCTTAGTAACAATATATCTTCCGGTATTTGAGGGGATGCGTCTTTGGCGGGGGTAACCTTGTCTTTGAGATGATTTGCTACTTTAACTGTTATAAAAATAGCAAAGGCAATGATGGTAAAATCTACCACACTTTGGGCAAAACTACCATATTTTATTAAGGGGGCACCGGCGATCTCAGCGGCCTCTAAAGTTGGATAGGATTGCATGGATAGGTTGATGTATAAATTTTTGAAGTCTACGCCGCCGAGCAGGGCACCGAGTGGGGGCATAATAATATCTTGTACCATGGAGGTTACTATTTTGCCAAAGGCTTGCCCTATTACTACGGCAACTGCGAGATCGACCACGTTGCCACGGATAGCAAATTGTTTAAATTCTTGCAATAAAGTCATGGGTGGTTCCTCCTCGGAAGTGGGTTTTGGAGGTTCTATAGGATGTTGAATAATAGAGGATAACTGCTTTACTTCTGCTGGAGATAAAGGTGTGGCCATGCTTGACATACTGGCCCAGCTGCTGCTTAACAGCATAAGTATGGCGATACGTTTAATAATTATTGTGGACATAATTGTATAGGTAAGCTTTCTTAGCAGCTATTAATTTTTCAGGTTACTAGTTTTAGAATTCGATAGGGCATAGCCAACTTATTATAAAACAAATACCAATGATTTCCATGATCAATAGTCAAATACTATGCTAATGCTAGGCTATCTCTATATCAATCCATACCGTAATGTGAGATGCTTATGGTAAATATACCGAAATCAACATATAATTTCCTATGACTTATGAGCATTCCCAATAGTAGTACCACAATTATCCATCAATTGGAAGACTGAAAGCTTGCAGCATCAAAAATGCGTGATCATAAGAAAGTACATTCCAAGCTGAAATGGCGATAAAATACTGGATGGAAAAGCAAGACGTGCCGAAGATGTATTTGGCTGGAATCGTCGAAAAGTTGAATTGGGGCTTAACGAACTTAGAACAGGAATCATTTGTCTGAGTCAACAGTCTGCTTTCGCGGGAGACAAACTTTAGGAGGATAAATACACTAAGGTTGCTAAAATTCTTTTCAAGTTAGCTGAATCTCATGCTCAATCTGAAGATGTAATGCCCTGCGCAAGTTCTATTGATATGTGTTTCTTTAAGATATTATATAGCAAAACTGTTAATTTATTAGATAGCCGATGAATTATGATTATTAAACAAGTACATATTTTATCAACTAAATATCCATTAATTTTTTTAC
>JXSN01000108.1 GCA_001276605.1 Achromatium sp. WMS2 | reverse complement strand
TCTGGTATTAGTGGAGGTAATATGGCTGGAAGGATTCCTCCGGAGTTTATCAACCAGCTTTTGGAACGTGTCAACATTGTCGAACTTATCCATTCTAGAGTGCCACTGAAAAAAGCGGGTCACGAATATGTGGCCCGTTGCCCATTCCATAACGAGAAAACTCCTTCGTTTACTGTTAGTCCTTCTAAGCAGTTTTATCACTGTTTCGGTTGCGGTGCCCATGGTAGTGCCATCAATTTTCTGATGGAATATGAGCATTTACCATTCATAGAAGCCATAACTAATCTGGCAACTAGCGCGGGGCTAGAGCTTCCTAACACTTTTGATGCTATCCAAAACACAGCTTTGCAGGCTCTGGTCACGGCTCAAAAGGCCAATTATGCGATACTGGAACGGGTTGATCTGTGGTTTCGGCAGCAATTAAGGGGTAACGCCGCTGCTCAGCGGGCCGTAAATTACCTTAAAAGTCGTAGCGTGACTGGAACTATTGCAAATACCTATGGTTTGGGCTATGCGCCCCCTGGTGGCAATGAGTTAGCTCAGGCCTTGGGTAAGAATTCTGATGCAGTCAAATTATTGTTGGATAATGGCTTGATCGTGGCCGATCCTGATTGCAATTATGATCGCTTTCGCGATCGGATTATGTTTCCGATTCGCGATCACCGGGGGCGGACTATTGGTTTTGGAGGTCGGGCCATTGGAGATATTAAGCCTAAGTATTTAAATTCTCCTAATACTTTGTTGTTTCACAAAAGTAAGGAGTTATATGGGTTATTTGAGGCCCAAAAGGCCTTGACCAATATTGAGCAATTACTTGTGGTAGAGGGTTATCTCGATGTGATAGCGCTTGCTGAATATGCCATTCATAATGTTGTAGCAATCCTTGGTAGTGCGGTTAATGCCAACCATTTGGAGCATTTGTTTAAGGTTTGCCCCAGTATAGTATTTTGCTTGGATGGGGATGGCGCCGGACGCGAGGCGGCTTGGCGCGCTGCGGAGCTGGCTCTGACTATGGCTAGGGATGGGCGTGAGATTAAATTTTTATTTATTCCAGAGGGTGATGATCCTGATACCTTGGTCCGCCGCGTTGGAACAGCAGCAATGCAGGATTTGATCCTGACTGCTAAGCCATTGTCCGAATTTGTTTTTGAACGTCTAAGTATTGGGATTAATCTCCAATCTATAGATGGCAGGGCTAGGTTCGCGGAGTTGGCGAAAGTGGTGATTAAGCCGATGCCTGAGGGTATTTACAAAAATATGATGGTTGATTGGTTGACTAATCTCACGGGACTTTCTGGACCACGCTTGGGTTTAAGGCCGCAGTCAGCATCGATTCCAAATAGGTGTATTGTTAATAATGCTTTGCCGTTAAGTTTGGTCCAGCGTGCGGCGGCGATGCTGTTGCAGTATCCGGATTTTATTAGTCTAATCCAGGGGGCGGTCCCGAATTGGCAGCGGTTAAACCAGCCGGGTTCTGACATTTTAGAGGCTGTGGTGGCAATTTTAATGGAATATCCGCACTTAAGTACTGCTGCTCTAACTGAACGCTGGCGTGATTCTCCGCAGTTTGAGCAGGTGTTGGGTTTGGCTAGCTATAAGTTTGAGGTATCTGAATTTGATCTGCAAGCAGAATTTAGTGCCGCTATGCAGCGGTTGCGTAGTTTATCGCTCGGTCAAAATATGGGATTGCCTGGCAATTTACCAGCTCCAAGCGATTTAACACCTGAGCAAAAACAACAAATTATAGATATGTTGGCTCGTAATAGGTAGAAGTTTTAAGCTTATGTTTAAGTCTTTAGGTATATTTGCAGTTATATCGATTACGCACATGATAAATATAAATCCACCTTGTCGTAGCGCACGCACATATCAAGAACTGATGCATGATACATTAGGCTCAAATAAATCTTTGTGTGACAACAGGAAAACCAAGTGTGGCGAGATGAAATCTTGTAGCGAAGCTATGTTTTACTTTAAAATCTGTGGTTTAAATAGGTTGGATAGAGACAACGATGATGTGCCATGTGAATCTATATGTGGGTTTCACAGGTGATGGGTTTAGGATGTAAGTCTGTGGTTATCTATACCGGCGGCGACCATGGCTACTGCTTTGAAGATAGCGCGGGCTTTGTTTAGGGTTTCTTTCCACTCTAATGTGGGTTGGGATTCAGCTACAATTCCGGCTCCAGCCTGGATATATAGAACTTGATCCTTGATTACGGCGGTACGGATGGCGATGGCCGTGTCCATGTTACCATTCCAGGCTAAATAGCCTATGGCTCCTGAGTAGATGCCGCGTTTGACTGGTTCTAGTTCGGCAATTATTTCCATAGCTCGGATTTTAGGGGCACCGGATACTGTGCCAGCTGGGAAGGTGGCCCTTAGTACGTCTACGGCGCTAAAATTAGGATTTAGGGTTCCTCGCACATTGGATACTATATGCATTACGTGGGAATAGCGCTCGATTAACATTTTATCGGTTACTTGTACAGTTCCAATTTGCGACACTCTACCAATATCGTTGCGGCCTAAATCAATTAGCATTAAATGTTCAGCAATTTCTTTGGGGTCGGCTAGTAATTCAGCCTCCATGGCTAGATCTTCGGCTTCGTCATGACCCCGTCTCCTGGTACCAGCAATTGGTCGCACTGTGATGGTGTTATCATCTAAACGTACTAAGATTTCTGGTGAGGCTCCAACTACATGTAATTCTCCGGTATCAATGTAGTACATATATGGGGATGGGTTTAGGCAGCGCAAGGCTCGATATAGGTCCAAAGGTGGGGCTGTGAAAGGGATAGACAGACGTTGGGATAAGACTACTTGCATGCAGTCGCCGTCTAAAATGTACGATTTAATTTTTTCCACCGCTGCTTTGAAATCCTGTTTCTCAAAACTGGCGACGAAATCCTGCTCCTTGACTATTTGAGGTTCTAAACCAATGGGATTTGGGATACTTTTACGTAAAGAAGCAATTAAATCATCGATCCGCTCTTCTGTTTTAGCTAAAGTGGCACCTTGAGTCGGATCAGCATTGATAATGATGTATAAACGCCCGGCTAGATTGTCAAATATTACAACTTCATCCGATACCATGAGGAGTATGTCGGGACAGCCCAAAATATCTAAACTATTATGCTGCGCCAATTTAGGCTCAATATATTTTATGGTATCGTAACCAAAGTAGCCAACTAGGCCACCGCTAAATCTGGGTAACCCTGCACACTGGGCTATCTTAAAGCGCTGTTGAAATTCACTAATCCAGGCCAATGGATCAGCAGTTGTAATTTGCTCTACAATTTCGTCATTAGTTACGAGCGTTACCAAATTTTGTTGCACAGAAACACGGGTGGCACAGGGTAAACCAATGATAGAGTATCGGCCCCATTTTTCGCCACCTTGCATTGATTCAAACAGGTAGGAAAATGGTTTATTGGCTAGCTTTAAATATGCACTAAGGGGCGTGTCGAGATCAGCTAAAACCTCACGTACTACCGGTATCCGATTAAACCCTTGCGCCGCTAGATCAGAAAACTGCTGAGGTGTCATAATAGTATAGAGCTTAATTATGGAAAAGAATAAGCCAGTTCTAACTTGCCACTATCCCGCATAACTAGGCTTAATGTTGGCGGAGAGGGTGGGATTCGAACCCACGGAAGGTTGCCCTTCAACGGTTTTCAAGACCGTCGCTTTCGGCCGCTCAGCCACCTCTCCTGGTTTTTTATTATGGTAAAGTATTCCCATGGCCAAATGCAAGCACTTTTTATATTAACAGCTGAGCCTAATTATTGTTTGGCCCCCCCGACTATTTGTTTATTGGCCGCATCTATGATATTTTGA
Source organism: Achromatium sp. WMS2 (assembly GCA_001276605.1). GTDB lineage: Bacteria > Pseudomonadota > Gammaproteobacteria > Chromatiales > Chromatiaceae > WMS2. Next base: position 3,458 of record JXSN01000108.1, on the reverse strand, counting down.
TTAGCCTTAATTAGCTCTGGTCTATTCCCTGCCAAGGCATTAGACTTGGATGCCATACTTTGGGCTTGATCAAAACTACCTTGTTCCAGTCTAATTCGAGCCAACCTATTCCATATGAACGGGTTACGCGGCTCAATGCGCAAGCCTCGCTCCAAGGCACTGGCAGCCTCATCTAAATCCCCAGCGGCCCGTCTATTTTCAGCCTGTTTTAATAACCCCGCTACCGGGCTAGTTTGACCACTGCCACCGCTGGCTCCATCTGGAACTGGTTCCACTACAGTAAGATTTACAGACGGTCTTTGATTTGCCGTGGGCCGTTTGTTGCCTGTTGTCGTATTTGCAGGTGGTTTATTGCCTGTATTATCGGAAACAGACGGTAAAGCCTGGTTACTTGTGTCATGAATTGCAGGGCCAGGTTCCGATCCCACGTCAGTTGTATTACTGGGATTTAAAAATTCCGGATGTATTGATGCGGTATTTTTATAAGGAAAGGTTTTCACATCACTAGGACGTGGCGGTAGTGCGTTTGGATTGGCTATGCGTGGTTCAGTACGGTTGTCTACAGCAACATCTGGTGGTTTCGGCGGTGCCGAGGAACAACCGCCTATGATTGCAGCTGACACGGCAAACAATATGCTATTGGGGTAGCGCATCAAGTTTCCTTTTTTCTTAATTAAATAGCTAAAATTATGGTAACTACTTATTCAAATAACAATTCTAGATCACCGTGGTTTTGGTCTAGTGATTTCAAATAGAGTTTATCATATTTTTACCAACTTGGTTGATTATAAGCAAATAATTAATTACAGTTTATCTGGAGTTGCGGGAACAAGAGCCATACCTTCGGGGTAGATTTTCTTTGCGAAACGGCGCTTCATAGGCATTGGGACAATTAGGGGATACTTTTTCACCACTGGAGTTAACCCACTGCATTACCAAACCATCTGGCATAGTATCATTTAACGACTCATTATCACAGGAACCGATAATATCCCCCCACACTTGCAAAGCACCCTTGGATCCGGATAGACCAGCGGAGCGATTGTCATCCCTGCCAACCCACACTACTGCCACTTTGTCGCCAGTAAAACCAGCAAACCAACTATCTATATAGTCGTCAGTGGTACCAGTTTTTCCGGCTACTTTGAAATCTGCTGGTAAAAAATCATGTAAATCTCTGGCAGTTCCACGTTCCACAACTTGGCGCATGGCCCAAGTTACCAAGGCCACGGCTTGAGGATTGGCTACCTGTTTGACTTCCACTGGATAGTGATTTAAGTGTTTACCAGAAGAATCCAAAACGGCGCGTACGGTGCGCAATGGGGCTAAAAAACCACCCGAGGCAATACATTGATAAATTTGCGTAACTTCCAAAGGCGATAGGGATATGGCACCTAAAAGGAGTGGGTTATACTCTGGTATGGCTCGTTTCACTCCAAAGGCCCGCAAGCGTGACGCTACAGAGGATAATCCAAGCTGTAATCCAAGATTTACCGTCGATAGGTTGTAAGAATGCACTAGGGCTTGTTGTAAAGGCACCATTCCGTGTACACTTCTGTCGTAATTTTGGGGTTTCCAATCCCTACCCCTGCGTCCGCCCTTAATGAGAACTGGTTCATCCGGTATTGGAGTAAACAGATTATATTCAGGACGGCTTAGGGCCTCAAGATATACCACAGGTTTTACTAGGGATCCTATCGAGCGCACGGCATTGATTGCACGATTAAACCCTGAAATTACGCTGTGTCTACCACCAACTAATGCCATAATTTCGCCATCTTCAACGGAGGCTATTACGGCAGCGGTTTCTAGTTTTTGTACGTTATAGGTTCTTTCAAGCACTGGTAAACGATGTTCTGCCCGATGTTCTGCTTGGGTTTGTACTAATGGATCCAATGTAGTAAATATACTCAAACCTTCTGAACGTAAGTCCACATCTCGGTAATCATTTTGGAGTTGTATACGCACTAAATCCATAAATGCTGAGTAACGACTTCTAACTCTTTGCCCTTTAGCACTTAAACCAAGATCAGTGGCCTTAGCAGCAATTGCTTGATCTGCTGTGATTAGGCCTTGTTCCACCATAGTATCTAAGACCACATTGCGACGACTGAGGGCACGCTGGGGGTGGCGTCTAGGATCATAATATGATGGTCCCTTGATGATGCCAACTAGTAGCGCAATACGGGGCAAATCTAGATATTCTAAATCACGGTTGAAAAAAAAGTGGCTAGCTAATCCAAAACCGTGGATTGCGCGAGATCCGTCTTGCCCCAAATATACTTCGTTAGCATAGGTTTCAAGAATCTGATCTTTACTGTAACGCGAGTCCAGCAGCAAGGCCATAATGGCCTCATTAAGTTTACGCGTCATACTGCGCTTATTACTAAGATAAAAGTTTTTTACCAGCTGCTGGGTTAAAGTGCTCCCACCTTGCACTACGTGGCCTGCTGATAAGTTGGACCATAAGGCCCGCACAATACCAATGGGATCGATGCCGTAGTGGGAAAAAAACTGTCTATCTTCAACCGCAACCAGGGTTTGCACTAGCAATTGAGGTAAATCTTTACGTAAAATTAAGATTCTATCCTCTTTGTCATTTGGGTAAATACTGGTTATGAGTACCGGGTCTAAGCTTGCTAATGCTAAATCTTTACCAGTATCAACGTCCTTTACTACAGTCAGTTTTTGATCGTAAAATCGAACGTCGATAAAGTGCGACGTTTCATGGCGATCTTGAAATTGAAAGGGGCGCGTATATATTAAAAATTGATCTCCTTCACGCACATAGCTGCCGGGGCGTTGAGGAGATTTGGTATTGCTATAGTTGAGACGATTTATCTCTTCCTGAAGTTCAGTGGGCGTAATGGGGCGCCCAGCGTATAATTCTAGTGGACGTGCGTAAACCCTTGCTGGTAGTGACCAGCGCTTACCTTCGAAACGACCGCGTACGGTATCGTTGAGGTGGTATGCATAGTATGCACCATACATCGGTCCTAGGATTAGGACTGTCAAAAATAGGTATAGCAGTCCGCGGGCAAGGAGGCCTAGTATTTTACGCAATAAGTTTATAGCTACGGTAAGCATCACAAATTTGGGCTAATTATTTAAGTACTGTTAGATAAAAATAGGCCTGTATGTTACCTAAAATCATCGCACTAAAGTAGTTGTGAATTCAAGACCAGCTAAAAATTCTTCTATTTTGGGTAATTTTGGCTGCAAAATTCGTGTAACATGTCTGATGATTGCTATGGTAACCTATACACTAGTCAGTACACAATTATCATCACCGTACTTAGTAGGAACCATACCAATGTCAGTCCCGAATAGTGCCCTGGTTCGCGTTGAAGATAGACAGTTTTTTTCCCACTACGGCATCGATCCCATTGGTATTGTGCGGGCCTTATGGTCCAACTTATCAGCAGGCCACGTAGTGCAAGGTGGGAGCACTTTAACCC
>JXSN01000107.1 GCA_001276605.1 Achromatium sp. WMS2 | reverse complement strand
GCTTGCGATGTACCGAGTTTTATTGCTGGCATTTTGATACATTAGACCGGCAATGTACCGTGTTTCCTGGCGACTAGAGTATTGGAGCCACCTGATCCCATCCCAGAACTTAAGAAGTGAAACGGTGCCTCGCTGATGATAGTGTGGGAGATCATACGCGAAAGTAGGTTATTGCTAGGTTCTTATTATCGACCACCCTAATGCTAGGCACTGGGGTGGTTTTCGTGTATCTTCGTGAGGTGCCAACCATGCAGTCGATTCCAGAACAAATCCCCACCGATTCCGCATCTGTCATGCACAAAAATACGGAACTCTACCACCAAGATTTTTATGCATGGATCAATTCACAAGTTACGCTGTTGCGTCAAGGGCGTGTTCAAGAACTCAATCAAGAATTCCTCGCAGAAGAGCTTGAAGATATGAGTCGCCATCATCGTAATGAACTCGTCAGCCGTCTCATTATTCTTATCGCCCACCTGCTTAAATGGCAGTATCAGCCTAAGCGTCGATCTTCTAGTTGGCGTGATTCCATAATGGAGCAGCGTGTGCAAATAGAGCATAACATTGATTTCAGCCCAAGCCTTAAACCTTTTTTGCATGAAGCAATCGCCGCGGCCTATCCTAAAGCGGTTCGTCTTGCTAGCAAGGAAACTAAACTGGATAAAAGCGTATTTCCTGAGACATGCCCGTACCAGCCTCAGGAACTTTTGGATGAGGATTATTGGCCTGAGTGATTTGTTTGGTATGGTAGCGAGAATCCGGTGATCTTTATTGCAAGAAAATTGATACATGATGCGTATAATCAATCAGTTGTTGTGGTTTGTATCTCATCCTAACCTTATATGCTGGTCGAGCAATGAGTCTGCGAGTAGCATTTATACGCATCCACTCAGTACATCGAGAGGTTTCTATGTCGCTTCAATCCCAATTCCAAATACAGAATGCTCCGTCAGGCCCTACATGGCAACGTATTGGAGTACTATTGACAATCCTAAGTATACTCGTTAGCGTTGTTATATGGCGTTTCCAATTGGGATTAATTGGCCCTATCCAGGCGCTGCAACTGTGTGAATATGTGCTTGGTCCCAAACCTGATTGCACTGCGCCTATTTTAGAGACAGAAACCTGGAAGTATTGTACAGAAAATCTAGCAACTCAAACTCTGGATCCAATTGTTTTTCACACCAAGATGCTGCATAGGACTCTGTTAAATCTAAATCCAGCAATCTATGGGCCGCCTCAGCCTATATCTTCTGGAGCTACATTACACGGTGGCGATAAGTTACAAGTAAGTCTAGATCCACCAGTAGCAGCGCGTATATACTTGCTGCATCGAGATGCAAGTGGGAATTTTACCGCCTTTTTATCTGATCAACATCTTAAGGTCGGGCAACAATATCTTTTACCTAAGGGTGGAATTCAATTGTATAACGCTGAGACTAATGATAAATTCTATGTAATTGTAGCGGCAGATGATGTGCATCCGATGCTGGATTATCAAATTGGAGTTTTGAAGGATGCAACGGTTGGACCTGCTGCCAGTAAACGTCTAGCTGCGTTATTAGACGGCCCCTTGGTGGGTCATTATCTGCTTTTTGATTATCAAACCAAGCTTTGGCTTGCTCCTACAGCAAATTGATTTTAAAGGATTATTATGAGACATCGTGATTTTATAACTATCGCCATTCTAGGTCTTATCTTAGCCTATGGCAATGCAACTGCATCGCAAGCTCCCTGTGTAACTACAGATATAAATAACTTGTGCGATAATATCGGACTGTCTATTACTCAAACCTCTACGACCAAAATATCTCATGGCGATCCATTACAAGATCCCACAAAAACTTCTCTTCCTAAACCAATCACTGCAGATGATATAATAATTCAGTACAAATATAGTGGTCCAGACGGTACGGGAAAAGAAAAAGAACTACCCAATAATACCGAGCTGCATACTGGTGACCGATTCACCATTAATATTACCGTTAATAGGAAAATATATCTTTATCTGTTTCACTTTGATGCTATGGGAACTGTAACTGAGTTGTTAGATTACTCGGGACAAGACAACTATTTGTCTCCTGGTACCTTTGTATTACCAGCAAATAATAGGAATTTTGAACTTGATGGTAATGTTGGAGATGAGACCATCGATGCTATAGTTTCTCTATCTCCTGTACGAGGCTTAATGAATGCTTATCGGGAAAACATAGGGAAACTAAGGGATAAATTGAGAGGAATAAAGAATGTGCCAGATCCTAATCCTACTGGTTGTCTTGCTGGAGAAGCCTGTCGCGGTACTATGGTCATTAGGCATATAGGTCGGTGATAATTAAAACCACACTAAGGATATGTGTGTAAAAAATTACGGGAACACATTCCAAAAAGTAGTTAGGTGGTTAGTGCCACAATACGAAAATTGGCACTAATCACCACAGTTTAATCAAATTTTCTTAGCTGAGAGTATACAGCAAAGGTGGCATAGTGACTATGTTACTTAACACAGGCAACAACATCATAAGCATTACCATCAATATATTGCTGGTAATCGCCGCCATTTCGCTTAATATGTTGCCTACCTGATCTATCCTTTTCGGTGTAGTATATTTTTTCATGACTAATAGGAGATGGGACGTTGGACCGTTCAATATTATTCGGCAATCGCCAGCCACGAATTCCCTTGTAGTCTAGGTTTTGGCAAAAGTGTGGCGGATACGGATTTCCACGATGGTGCTCCTTTATTTCTATCCACCAGACTATATTATTTTTTGCATCAAAAACCATTTTATCATCAAGCTTGACGTGCGAAAATTCAAATAGGTCATAGCGCATATCATTGGTATCGTCGATTACCACCGCGGTTACAGGAACTATTGCCTGTTCGGTTACTGGCTGGGCTACCAATTCTGCGGTTATAAACCCATTTACGTAATTCTGTTTAAACAAGCGTGCGCCTTCGCGGGGGACTTTGATGTAACTTTTTGTTTGAACTGCCAATGATTCTGGAAGTCCTCTGGTTTTCACTGTAACCGGAAAATGCGCACCCTCTGGATAATACTGTCCTAGAATCACTTCGGTTTGGTCTTGCCCCTGAAATTGGAACCTCTGTTTAGCCACTGCCTGCATCTGCTGCACAAAGGGTTTGATTAGTTCACGGTATGCTTGATCCATCTCTGTCACGACTGCCGAAAAAGTACGCTGATTATCCTCGCTATTGGCACCAGTAATCCGTTTAATACGTGCTTCATACTCTGCTTGGGTTTCAAATTCATCTTTAACTAACTCAGGTGCTGTATAGCTATTTTTATGCTGGTTAAGTATTGCCAACACACGTTTTTGTGTTTCATCACGGAATGTGCGGCGAAGATCTTCGATCTCCTTATTTAAGGCTACAAGTTCAGCTACAGCAGCTTCTAAGGAGGTACTTTGTTCTTGTGTCCGCATCAGGGCCCGTTTTTGTTCTACCTGTTTTCTTACCTCGGAAAGGCGTGCTTGCTCGTCTGCTTCTTGCTGTTGCCTTCGTACAGCTTCCTTGGCTGCTTGCTGTGCTTCCTGTTGTTTTCGTTTAATCTCAGCATCTATGCGTTCCAGTTTCTTTTTCTTAGCTTCTATTTTTGCTTGCATTACTGCTTTTTGACGCTGGATTTTACGTTGTTCCTGCTCTTGGTGAGCCTGGATAGCATCAGCTTCTCTCTGCTCAAGAAGTCGCATCTCTTCCTCTAGTGCAGCTATCTGTTTTTTTATTGAGTCAGCACTACCTGCCTTGGAAGGCATAAATACAAAATCACCCAGCCCAAAGAGGCGACCATATTGAGGGGTTTGCTTGTGTCCACGAGCCTGGGCATCACTGAAGACAAGTTCACTGATTTGAGAAGATATTTCTGATGCCGTGATAAAGTCATCAGCACTATTAAGAATTTCCAAAAAACGGCCTGTGAACACAGATTCTCCGTTAGGACCACTATCAAGCACCTGTTCATCTGGACCTCCTGCGGTGAGTACCTGGCGCACTGGTTCTGAAGCGATACGGCGTAGGTAATCAATATTTCTGCTTGAGGAGACTTCTCCAGCTCGTGTAGCAAGTAACAGGCCACCATAGCATGTATTCATCACATAAAAAATATGTTTGGCAGGAATTCTCTTGCTTATGTCTTCTTTAAGAAGAGTCATAGAGATATTGTTGTTCGGAATATCAGAACTCAAACTCCCATCATAAGGCACAATGTAGCCTATATCATCACCAAATCTAGTGGAATCTTGACCACCATGACCTGCATAAAAGACGAAGACTGCATCATCTTTAGATACTTGAGAGAGTTGTTGGAAAAGACCTAGGATTCCTGCACGTGTGGCTTGTTCGTTGTAGAGGGTATAAATATTATGGAAAATATATTTTTGCCGCAATACGCGTTCTACAGCTTTAGCATCTGAAACAGCATAATCCAAATGTTGATTTTGAGGAAGGCGAGGATAACTATCAATACCAATGATAATTGCATGCACTTTTTTGTAGAGTTTAATTTCCTCAAATTTACCCTTTCCATCCGAGTCTGCAACAATCTTTACTCCACGAGTGTGCGGATCAACATCGACATCAGTAGACCCTTTGGCAGCCTCTAACTCATAAACTCCAAAAGTTAAGACGACAAAGATAAAGAGCAAAACAGAGATACCAAATTTCATAATGAATACCTATATTTAATTTACCCAATCTCAATTATACAGCCAAGCTATTCAACTATGTCTAGTCCAGAACAATAGCATCTAACGATATCATAGATTACTCTCAATGTTCAAATTAGGTACGATACTTATTTTGGAGATAGCAGAGACTTCCAGGGCGTGTTGACATATAATATTCCTATGGTGCAATAATTTTAATTTTCATTATAAATATGAATAGATTTGTATTACGTGACGATCAATGGGAGAGAGTTATACCTCATTTGCCAAATAGGCGAGGCGATAGGGATAAAATACTCAAGGATTACAAGCTCTTTATTGAGGCTATTTTCTGGATTACTAGAACGGGTGCACCTTAGCGAGATTTGCCTATAATATTTGGTGCCTGGGATACAGTTTATAAGCGTTTCTCGCGTTGGGTAAAAAATGGCACATGGGAGCGTATTTATCGAGCTGTGATGGTAAATCCAGACCTTGAAGTATTGATGATAGATAGTACTGTTGTTCGCGCGCACCAACACGCATCTGGGGCCCCAAAAAAACGGCCCACAATCCATAGGTAGATCAAGATATGGCTTGACAACGAAAATTCATGCCACAGTAGATGCTTTGGGAAAGCCTGTGCGCATTTTACTAACACCGAGGCAAAATGCTGATATTTCACAAGCACATTCATCGACTGAAGGTTTTAATCCTGATCAGGTTATCGCCGACAAAGGTTATGAAGCGGACCATTTTGTTGATGCTATAGGTGCAAAAGGTGCCAAGGTGGTAATTCCTCCACGAAGTAACCGTAAAAATCCAAGAAAGTATGACCATCATCAATATAAGGAACGCAATCTTGTTAAGCGTTTTTTGTAATCGAATCAAGTAATTTAGTAGAATTGCAACACGATACGAAAAACTTGATAGGGATTTTATAACCATTACCATTATAATGTGTACATTTTTATGATTACTATAATTAATTTATATGTCAACACGCCCTAGGATTATCTAGCAATTATCACTTCGAATAAAATGGATACTATCATGTTAAAAATAGCAAGTTTTATTTTTTTTTCATCAATGTAATTCGAGGCTAAATTGCGATCGGCTCAAGCAACAGTATTGCGCCCGCTGGCGGCCGTCCCACATCACCTGACATGTGGTTTTTTGTGCGCGGCTAACCTCGATACAGCGGGAAGTAACGATAAATTGTTCCTTTTTGAGGCTAGTGTCGTGTTATACTAACCGTTGTGCCATGTACAAGGGAAGTAATCATGAATTTTAATATAGAATGCGAAGAAGAGGATGATGGACGTTGGATAGCTGAAATTCCACAACTTCCAGGTGTATTGTGCTACGGGCAAACTGCTAAAGAAGCCATAGCTAAATCAGAAATACTTGCCCTGCGAACGATTGCCGAGCGTATTGAACATGCAGAATTAAGCCCTATTGCAATCAGCATTTCTTTACCAGTTGCGGCATGAGCCAGTGGTCATCCATTAAAGCCAATCGATTGTTAGCAGTACTTTTGGGCATTGGCTGGAAATTGAAACGTCAAACCGGTTCCCATCGTACCTTATCAAAAGATAGTTGGCCGGATTTTTTGTTTGCTTTTCACGATAATGATGAAATTGGCCCTAAAATGCTTGCACGCATAGCTAAACACACTGGAGTTACGCCGAAAGATTTGTAGTCAATTTGGATTATAATAGGCTTGCAAAGTGCACCGTATCGCGTAGCATTGGAACCACCTGATCCCATGCCAGAACTTAGGAAGTGAAACGGTGCTTCGCTGATGATAGTGTGGGAGATCCTACGCGGAAGTAGGTTATTGCCATGTTCTTATTGCTGACTACCCTAGTGCTAGGCACTGAGGTGGTTTTTGTGTATCTTTTTTAGGTGCTAACCATGCAGTCGATTCCAGAACCGGCATTCCGCATGTCCTATCCAGTTCCGGCATATAATTCCTGATAGTGTTTCCCAAGAAGTTCTATTAGTCAAATTAAGCACATTTTATAACAAGCGCCCGCTAAAGCATTCGGAAAATTCTGATGCCAACCGCGCTCAAAACATTCGCTTCCACTGTTGATAATTGCATCTATGGTCTATACTTGAGTGTATTTTGAGCTAACAAAGGTACCCAACCCATGGCCACTCAGGAACCTCCTCAAGCTGACCCTTGGTTACACAAGAAAGTAGACAAGATTGACTACTTCGTCCATCGTCCCACGCGCCAATCCGGCATTCATATCCGCGGCTTGGCAGCGCTTTGCGGAGTAGGTGAAAGGTCTATTCGAAGTGCTATCGAGAAGGTTGAGAAGATCGAAGAAGCCCAAGAGGACTTGCGTAAAATAAGAGAGACTCTTTTGTCTAATATCTTGAAAAATAGAGAAATTTTTCTCGTAGACTTGCGTAAAATAAGCCCTAGGCTTAATGGTAGGGAAGTAAAAGTAATACTTGCCAGTGTATGCTTTGATATAGCCTTTTACTATGCAGAAAAGGGCTATAAAGAGGCATTGAAGACTGTAGGTGATATGGGCCGCCTCGGTGCCGAAAGCTTCGTTTTCTATAAAACCGGATTTGATATCACAGAACATTTACAGGTAAATCGTATGGTAGTAGATGGCATTGAAGTCCTAACCTACGCTACGCAGGTGGAAGTTAACAAGACTACCACTGGCGAGGTGGTATATTACACCGATCGCAAAACTGGGCAATGTGGCATTAGCCTAACTGGACTGTATCACCTCTG
>JXSN01000106.1 GCA_001276605.1 Achromatium sp. WMS2 | reverse complement strand
AATTGTTGAACTTAGTTGTGATCAAAGCGGTTAGTTGCAAAGTTGTAGTAGCTTGTTTTCGAAAGGATGCCAAATATGTACACACGATGGATGATCGGGCTGCTCACCATGGCTGGCTTACTATACCTGCAGATTATTGGTACGGCTAGCGCAGTTCCTTCTACGAATAAAGACTCGTGCCTGCGGTGCCATGGTATGCCCACCTTAGCCTATCAGGATCAAATAACAGGTGGTATCGTTTCCCTATATGTGGACCAGGCTACAATTGAGCAATCAGCACACGCTAAACTACAATGTTTAGATTGTCATCATCAAGACTTTAGCCGTTATCCGCATAGTGAAGTTGCTACCCAGCAAGAACTTAATTGTACTAGCTGTCATCAGGATAATCCGCGGTTTGATCGCAGTAAATTTCAAAAAATTGAGCAAGAATTTTTTCATAGTGTGCATTTTTTGGAGATGCCTCAGAAGTTTAGCTGTCGCACTTGCCATGATCCCCATACTTTTCAACGTGGTGTTAAACGTAGCGATGTATCTGTGACAATAAAAAACGATAATAACATATGTTTACATTGTCATAACTTGAATAAACCGCTAATTAGAGGCAATGGCAGTAGTTTAGCTGATTTAAACACGGTGCATAGTTGGCTGCCCAATCTTGATTTGCATTGGCGCAAAATTCGCTGTGTAGAATGTCATACACCGACAAGTAACCACATTTCGCATACTATTCTGGGAGCAGACCTGGCGGAACGTGATTGTGTAACTTGTCATGCTAAGAATTCTTTGCTATTAACTGGGTTATATCGACATTTGGTTGCTAACGATGATCAACAAAATACGGCTGCCAATGATAATAATTTAAATCAAATCTATGTTGTAGGGCTTACGCGTAATCAGGTGTTAGATTCACTCTCAATTTTTTTGGTAATATTGACAATATCTGGGATTATTATTCACGGAACGGAACGTTGGTTAACTAGAAGGAAGCAGCGTCATGACTCGGACCATGGTTGAACTGTACCCTTTGTGGCTTAGGATATGGCATTGGCTAAATGCTGGCTTGTTTGTGGCCCTATTAGTCTCTGGGATTAGTCTGCATTTTTCCGGCGACAGTATTGCGCTCTTACCATTTAATACCGCTCGTAAATTGCATAATTATTGCGGATGGGCTATGGCAGCTTTATATCCGTTTTGGTTTATATCCAGTTTGTTGACTGGAAACTGGAAACATTATTGCCCAACCAGTAAAGGTTTAATCTGTTGTGTATTTCAACAAGCTAAGTTCTATAGTTGGGGAATCTTTCGTGGTGAGGATCATCCATTTCCTTCGACTCCAACCTGTAAATTTAACCCTTTACAACAGATTGTATACATAGTGGTAACTTTGCTAGCCATGCCGGTGATTATCATTACTGGCATGCTATTTTCCTTTCCTAATGCTATACCTGAGCAACTTTGGGGTTGGGACCTATTATGGATAATAGCCATAATTCACTATTTGACAGGATTGTTTTTAACTACCTTTCTGTTAGGACATTTATATTTGATAACTTGTGGTGAAACTCTAACTTCAGAATTAGCTAAAATGACTTTTGGGCATCAAATTGAGAATCACATGCATTTTGAGTCAATGGAATTAGTGTCTAAGGAGGACTTGCTATGAAACTACATTTACCACCGCAATGGAAATTGCCATCAGTTGTTGGCATTTATTCCAAGGCTCCCGTGTGGGTGCATAGACTGTTATGGTTAGCAATTGTCATAGCATTTTTATCCATACTGATACAATGGGTATATCCTATGGTATTTGAAAGCTACACTGGTGTAGTAAATGGTCATCTTAGTTATGCTAATAGCCAGTCCGTAACTGCCGAGGAATTTGAGGCAATCGCCAGTGAACTTACTTTGGACTATCGCCATCAGCAAGCCACTGGGCGAGCCGTGCAAGAATCTAATCCATTTGCTAAGCAGGTTAAGACCAATTTATTAGAAAATGTTAGATCTTTAAGTAAAAATCACCCTTATGCACATATTGACTATTTTCGTAAAGCTGGTATTAGACGCTATGAGGGACCTAGTACTTGCTTGACTTGCCATGCAACCATGAAAGTCACGTTACCCAATGGCACAGTACAAGAGATTAATACCCTGGATGATGTGGTAGAAACCGTGCATTACAAGTTTCAGCAAAGCGGCCCTGTATTTACCACTTATGGTTTTGATGGGCGTCAGGTTAATGGCCCCGGTACCAGACATATTCCGGTGGGTAAGATCGATCGGGCATGTGGCGTACCAGGGTCTTTTTCTTGGACCGGATGGGCTGACTTGATAGAATCTTTTCCCGGCGGCTCTCCAGGTGGGGATGGTAAACCAGCAGTATTGCGCAGTGAAGGTTGTGGTCAATGCCATATTGGTGGTGGTTATCACCCGGCTACTGAAAAGATGATGCCCATCGGGGATGTGCCAGCTGTGGCTAAACAGGGCATTGATTGCTTAATTTGCCATGCTAGAGAGTATGATATGAACCAGCGTTATGTGCTTGCGGATTCTAAAGGCCGGCGTTGGAATCAGGATCGTTCTTTGCGAACTGCCATGACTGTGGGTTTGCCATCTAATCGCACATGCCTAAATTGTCATCAGCATAATTTGGGTGGAGATATGGAGGCTAATCTACCAGTGGAGGCAGCGCCGAATAATTTAGGTATTAAAAATCAGCGTTTATTGCATGAAGGCTCAAAACGTGGATCATCGATTACGGTGGCCAATGATGTACACGCGGCAGCCGGTATGATTTGTACCGATTGCCACACGCCACAGGGGCATAAAATCCCAAGGGGCGACAAAGGTATAGATTTGGTAGCTAATGATTTGCCTGGTAAAGGAGTAACCTGTGAAGGTTGTCATACTGCCGCTCCGCATTTAACTGGTCCCAGGCGTGCCATTCTTAATGGGCATGGGGCTCGGTTAGCCTGTGAAACTTGCCATATTAAGCAGTTAAGTCCAGATAATGTAGTATTACGAGACTGGATCCATCCTGTATGGAATGCAGCAGAAGGTATTTACACTTATTTTAATCTTTACCAATCCGGAGAGGTAGGGAAGGGATTTAAGTTTTTCTGGTTTAATGGCAATGGTACTTTCTTGGCTAATGCATTGGGCTATAATCCATTAGGTGGCGATTACCAACCGCTGATGTTAAATATGGTGCGCATTGATGATCCAGAGACATTGGCCGCTATTAATAAAGCAGCTCAAGAGCTTAAGGTACATTATCCTGATCTAGATGTGGCACAATATGTGCGTGAGGCTACAGATCCGCTATCAGTGTTAACCCCTGAGATGTTGGCTAAGCGTCAAAGAATGATTTCAGAACGCTTATTGCCGATAATGCAACAGGGTCAAAGTAAGATTTATCCCCTGAAGATATTTAATGCCATAATGTATGAGGATATGTCGAACCAAGGGCCTTTTGGAGCAATGATTTTACCCTTTGATTATCCATCATACTACAAAACTGGTGATCCGGTGCTCTCGATGCGAACCGCCATTGGTAACCCAATAGTACGTCGGATGTATGAAACTCCATTTAAACTATACATGATGGATGAATTTATGTACTATTTTGGAGTTGAACAGTGGTCGGGTATTTATCCTATAGATAAGGATGGTAAGTTGCGTAATGTGGAACCACATTGGATGCGGCAGATGGGTACTTTGATGATCAACCATGGGGTGCAGAAACAAGGACGCGATTGCCATGAATGTCATAGCGCCAATGGTATCATGCCATTTGAGCAACTTGGCTATCCACCGGAGCGTGTGCAAGATTTGCGTAACTTACCTGAATTGCAGGTTACTGACTCTGCTCCACACAAACCTTAGGTTGTGGTGGATGTAAGTATTGGTAATTTACTTATGCTGCTAATGCTACCCCCCCACATTTGGATTGCAGGGGGTAGTGTGGTTATTTCGAGCCTATCATGCCACTTACGGAATCAAAATAGCCCTCGTTGGCTAAATATAGCCCAGCAAAACCGCTGACTAGTGGTACTATTGCTACTCCCAATATTTGGATGTCTAAGATGCCCAGGTTAGAGAATGCCCCACCTAGAGCAAATCCCACAATGCCGCCAACAGCTAAAGTTAGAAGATCACGCTGGGGAGTGGCGTTGAGCTTGTTGGGATCAAAGCTTTCAGAAACGCTTTTAGCGCCGCTAGTAATTGAATCGATTACCTTGTCGACTATACCAGCCCCTTCGGCTTGAGGCGCAGCTGGGGCAGCGGGGGCAGCTGGGGCAGCTGTACTTCCGACATCAGGTGGTGTTTGAGGGCTGGCAAATATTGGGGTAGCAATGAAAAGTATTAGTAAACTGCTGAGACCAATTTGTCGTACTTTGTTCATGTTGAACTCCGTTAAGTATAAACACATCCTAATCTTGCAGGCCAATAGGCAGGCATTGTAACTGCTCATTGCAGCAATTGGCATAAGAATTTAGGTGCAGTTTAAAAGCAAATTTTTATGTTATCGTGATTACTTATGATTATATGATTTTGGGTCTAGGATTTAAATTGCCATTAGGGCTTGCAAATTGGTAATATAATGGAGTTAGTGTGGCTGTTTTGTAATGCCGTAAGAAGCTAATGTCAAGTACCGCACTTAGCGTGTAATTAATTGATTTAAATTCTAAATTGCTAATTTCTATCTTACATAAGACCCAAGTGGTGGGTAGTGCATGACAGCCGAGAACGTAGATGTATCCTCCAAACGGCCCCAAGATAGGGACAGGCCCGATCGAGCGCGGCCACGGGTTGAGACGTCTTTAACTACAACAGATGGAACCGCCAAAGTGCGACCTTTATATAGCAGAGAAGCATTGATTAAACGGAAGCGCAGCACCATTGCCAGGATAATAAGGGTGGAACTAGAGGTTACCCTGGAGATCCTGAACCAGGCACTAGGTGATAACTGCAACGGCAAGGATAAGTAGCTAAAAATTTTACGAGCTTGACTCGAAGCCGGCAATTACTGGATATCAACGATAGGAGAAACGGCAACAATCCACAATACACCCTACCCCACAGCGGGCAGGGTAGGTGCTAGCAACAGTTATTCGAATGCTAATTCTTATTGCGTTAGGATGACATTAGCCGCCTTTGGCCCCTTCGCACCCTGTTCAATATCGAAACTGACCTTTTGACCTTCAGTGAGGGTCCTGAACCCACCACCCTTGATAGAGCTGAAGTGCACGAACACATCATCTCCGCCATTATCTTGGGCAATAAAACCAAAACCTTTGGATTCATTAAACCACTTCACAGTACCAGTAGCCATTCATTATGCCTCAAAAAAACTAAAAAAATGAGCGGCTTGCAGCGAAAAGGGCCGAACGTAAGACAGACTTCTATCGTCTAAAAAAACTAACTTCACCAGCAATCCGAATCTGCAGCGCGTGTGTATTATAATGTTTCCATCAGAAAATTGCTAGTTTTTTTGCTTAAACAATGTATCCAAGTTTATCCAGAATATTCGCAAATGCTTAAATTAAATCCTGACTAAAACTTAAGATAATTATGGATATGGTTAGCAAGACCAACACATAGAAAAGTACTCACAATTAACAAGATAGCACCGCCATGATACCGCATATTTGCCGGTAATTAATATAGACAAACCAACTACTTTTCTCCGGCAATACGGCCGATCTGATAATGATAACGATTTGCACTTGCATAAACCAAAAAGGACCTTATAATTAGGACTATGGATCATGCGTTTAATATTAACTATTACCAGAATTTTGCTATGGGAATGACACTGAAAGAACTGCAAATTGGTGACTTAGCAAGTATTACCGGATTTGCTACCGGAACTAGAAGTTATCGTCATCGCCTATTAACTATGGGACTCACTCCAGGCACTCAAATAAAGGTGACTCGCTTTGCACCATTGGGTGATCCTATGGAAATAGAAGTACGAGGCTACAGCCTGTCTTTGCGGCGTGACGAAGCAGCGGCACTGCACGTAAAATTGGTGGATGCCATAACCGCTTGATTAAAAAATAAAAAATCCCTGGCGTGCATACTTGCGTAAAACACGCCACAACAAATTCACAACTGGCTACTATCGATCGGGCATACTATGAGGATTATTACAAGACCAGCTTGAAGATGGTGGATTAGCAGCCGGATTTCCCAGAACTTTATCACCTGCTTGTAACCCACTCAGCACTGTGATGAAGTTAGGCGGTAACTGTTCGCCCAGGCGTATTAAACGTATTTTATCCGAACCATCAGTATCTTGTACATAAACTACGGGTAAACTACCGTTGTAACAAATAGCCGATCTAGGAATGATGGGGCTAGTTTGTTTGGGAGCTGAACTATCCGGTATCAATACTTTAGCGTACATTCCAGGGGTGGCAACAAACTGCGGCAGATCAAATTTTACCCGCACTGTATGCCGTTGTACATCCGCCATTGGAAAGATCTGAGCGACCCGTACTGGAATTATACGATTGTCCATGTCCAACTGGGCATTTAAGATCATCATTTCCTGCAAATCGGAGCGTAGCCGTGCTGGAACATCAACTTCCATTTGTAAAAATTCCACGTCAGCATACTTTAATAACGGCTGTCCTGGTTGTACCGTATCTCCAGCCTCAATAAATTTTTGCATGATCACACCATCAAATGGTGCTATGCTTCTAGCATCACGCAATTTAGCATCTATTTGTTGTATTTCAGCTCGCATACGGGCAATAGCACTTTGAGCCTCTTGAATGCGAACGCCAGAGGAATAAATATCTGAATAACGTTCAGCACCGTATTGGCGTCTACCGACCCAGTTTTCCATAGGTTTGGTAAACATTTGGTCGAATAGGTTTGGCATTCCCATACCACCTGGCGATGCATCAGATCTAGGTGACCATATCTCACGACTATATTGTACCCCAGCATTATTCATTTGCGCGATGGCACTTGACATTTGAGCTTCGGCGGCGCGGCGTTTGGCCATCAGTTCGGCAGTGTCTAAAACTACTAAAACCGAGCCTTTTTTGAATCTATCACCTTCAATTCCGGCTAGTCTTACAATTCGCCCTGGTAACTGAGCCGATAGGGTTACTTCACGGTACGGTACCACGGTACCACCTATGGATACTATGGCGCTACGCTCTGTTTTCTGAATAACAAAGTAATCTCTACCGTTAGTAGAATTCTGTGCATATGCAATCGGGGTTGCTAAAGCAGCCCCTATCATAGATGCCAATATGTTAGTCTTTATTCCCATAACATTTATGTGCTCTTATATTTTGGTTTTGTGTAAACTATTTTACTCGATAATCCAGTTTTTAATGCTTGACAAAAAATTAAAGACTAAATTCAAGCATACCAATTCCAAACAGTGGGACGAAGACGGATCGA